>NZ_JARWKX010000029.1:0-75142 GCF_047445895.1 Rhizobium sp. BR 249
CGAGGCGGGCGCCACCTATGTCTTCGACCTCGGCTATTACGATTTCGGCTGGTGGGCGAAGCTCAATGCCGCCGGCTGCCGCATCGTCACGCGCCTCAAATCCCATACCAAATTGGCCGTCACCGAGGAAAGAGCGGTTAGCCTGGTTGGAACCATCCTGTCGGATCGGGTCGGCCTCCTGCCGCAGCGCATGGCGAAAAGCCGCAGGAACCCGATGAGCGGGCCGGTTCGGGAGATCTGCGTGCAGATCGAAACCGGTAAGATATTGCGCATCCTTTCCAACGATCTCGATGCTCCGGCTGAAGAGATCGCCGCGCTCTACAAGCGCCGCTGGGCGATCGAGCTGTTCTTCCGATGGGTCAAGCAGACGCTGAAGATCCGCCATTTCCTCGGCAATAGCGAGAATGCCGTGCGCATCCAGATCGCCGTCGCCCTGATCGCATACCTGCTGCTGCAGATGGCCAAGGCAGACCAGACCACCGTCGCAAGCCCGCTCGCCTTCGCCCGCCTGGTGCGCGCCAATCTCATGCACCGCCGCAGGATCGACCGCCTGTTGCGACCCGCCGGCAGCCCACCAGCCAATCCCCAACAGATGAGCCTCCAATGGTGACCAAATTTAAACCGGACACCAGTGGTACAAGGCCGAGGATGACGATGAGTACAAGAGGCTCACAACAAAAAGCCCGGGAAAACCGGGCTTTTCGTCATTCGTCTGGCTCAGCCTCAGCCGTTGGCGACCATGCGCTTTTCGTCGCGGCCGCCCTTCATGCGCTCGGCAAGCAGGAAGGCGAGCTCGAGCGCCTGGTCGGAGTTGAGGCGCGGGTCGCAATGGGTGTGGTAGCGGTCCTGCAGGTCGTCGGCTGTGACGGCGCGGGCGCCGCCGGTGCATTCCGTCACGTCCTTGCCGGTCATCTCGACATGGATGCCGCCCGGATGCGTGCCTTCGGCGCGGTGGATCTGGAAGAAGCTTTCGACTTCCGACAGGATCCGCTCGAAGGGACGGGTCTTGTAGTTGTTGAGCGTAATCGTGTTGCCATGCATCGGGTCGCAGGACCAGACGACCTTGCGGCCCTCGCGCTCGACGGCGCGAATGAGACGCGGCAGGTTTTCGGCGACCTTCTCATGGCCGAAGCGGCAGATCAGCGTCAGGCGCCCGGCTTCGTTCGCGGGGTTCAGGATGTCGATCAGTTGCAGCAGATCGTCGGCCTGCAGCGACGGGCCGCATTTCAGGCCGATCGGGTTCTTGATGCCGCGGCAATATTCGATATGAGCGTGGTCGGCCTGGCGGGTGCGGTCGCCGATCCAGATCATGTGGCCTGATGTGGCATACCAGTCGCCCGAAGTGGAATCGACGCGGGTCAGCGCCTCCTCGTAGCCGAGCAGCAGCGCCTCATGGCTGGTGAAGAAATCGGTCTCGCGGAGCGCCGGCTGGTTTTCCGAGGTAATGCCGATCGCCTTCATGAAATCCATGGTTTCGCTGATGCGGTCGGCAAGCTTGCGGTAGCGCTCGCCCTGCGGGCTGTCCTTGACGAAGCCGAGCATCCACTGATGCACGTTTTCGAGATTGGCGTAACCGCCCATCGCAAAGGCGCGCAGAAGATTCAGCGTCGCGGCCGACTGGCGGTAGGCCATGGCCTGGCGTTCCGGGTTCGGAATGCGCGACTCCTCGGTGAATTCGATGCCGTTGATGATGTCGCCGCGATAGGCCGGCAGCGTCACGTCCCCCTGCTTCTCGACATTCGAGGAGCGCGGCTTGGCGAACTGGCCGGCGATGCGGCCGACCTTGACGACCGGCAGCTGCGCGCCGAAGGTCAGCACGACGGCCATCTGCAGGAAGGCGCGGAAGAAGTCACGGATATTGTCGGCGCCGTGTTCGGCGAAGCTCTCGGCACAGTCGCCGCCCTGCAGCAGGAAGCCGTTGCCCTCGGCGACATTGGCGAGATGCTTCTTCAGGCGGCGCGCTTCGCCTGCAAAGACGAGCGGCGGATAGCTGGCAAGCTGGGCCTCCGTTGCCGCCAAAGCGGCCGCATCAGGATACTCGGGAACCTGCAGGATCGGTTTCTGCCGCCAGCTGCTCGGGGTCCAGTTCTCTGCCATCTCACTCACCTCAATCACATCCTCGGTCGGATGCCCTGTCTCGATATCCGGCGGCTTATAGACTTTTAGATCAAGCTTGCAAAGGCCAATCGGCCGAGCTTATCGGGCCTCGCCGCAGCCAGACAGTCCATCGTTAAATCTGCATATACCATGTCGATTTCCCCATATTTTAGACTTTGAATGTAGAAGCGGAAAGAGTTTCAATATCGGGGACATGGCATGGCGATCCTTCCGCCCGGTTTCATATCGGACCGCTCGGGCAATTTTGGCATCATGACTGCGCTGCTGATGGTCCCGCTTCTCGGCGCCGCGGGCATGGCGGTGGATTTCGCCCATGCGCTGAGCCTGAGAACGCAGCTCTACGCCGCCGCCGATGCGGCCGCGGTCGGTTCGATCGCTGAAAAATCTGGAGCGGTCGCCGCCGCGATGACGATGAGCGGCAATGGTACGATTTCGCTCGGCAAGACCGATGCCCGCAACATCTTCATGTCTCAGATGTCGGGTGAGCTGACCGACATTCAGGTCGATCTCGGCATCGACGTGACCAAAGCCGCCAACAAGCTGAACTCGCAGGTCGCCTTCACGGCGACCGTGCCGACCACTTTCATGCGCGTTCTCGGCCGGGATTCGATCACCATTTCGGGCACGGCGACAGCCGAATACCAGACCGCCTCCTTCATGGATTTCTATATCCTGCTCGACAACACACCGTCGATGGGCGTCGGCGCCACCGCCAAAGACGTCTCGACGATGGAGAAGAACACCAGTGACAGCTGCGCCTTCGCCTGCCACGAAACTCAAAACAAAAACAACTACTACAATCTTGCCAAGAAGCTCGGCGTCAGCATGCGCATCGACGTCGTGCGTCAGGCGACCAAGGAACTGACGGAGACCGCAAAAGCGACGCGGGTTTCCACCAATCAATTCCAAATGGGCGTTTACACGTTCGGCACCAAGGCCGAAGATGCGAAGCTCACGACCATATCCGAGCCGACGATCAATCTCGACCAGGTGCGCACCTATACCGATGCCGTCGATCTGATGACGATTCCATATCAGGGCTACAATAACGACCAGCAGACGAGCTTCGATAACGCGCTGACGCAGATGAAAGACATCATCACGACACCGGGCGATGGCAGCACGTCGGCGACACCGCAGAAGATCCTGTTCTTCGTTTCGGACGGCGTCGGCGACAGCGAAAAGCCGAAGGGCTGTACCAAGAAGCTCACCGGCAAGCGTTGCCAGGAGCCGATCGACACCTCGTTCTGCCAGCCGCTGAAGGACAAAGGCATCAGGATTGCGGTACTCTACACGACCTATCTGCCCCTGCCGAAAAACAGCTGGTACAACACCTGGATCAGCCCCTTCCAGAGCCAAATCCCGACCAAGATGCAGGAATGCGCCTCGCCGGGCCTCTATTTCGAAGTGACGCCGACCGAAGGCATCGCCGATGCGATGAAGGCTCTCTTCCTCAAGGTCATCCGCGCGCCGCGCATTACAAGCTAGAGCAATTCCAGCAAAAGTGTGAAGCGGTTTTGCGTCCGGAATTGCGTAAAAACAAAAACTTAGAGCGGTTATGCGCTTCCGTGAAAAGCTAAACCGCTCTAAGGCTCAGACGCGCTGCCCGTCGCGGACACGATAGCTCGGCGCATACATGGTGACGAGCTCTTCGGCCGCTGACGGGTGCAGCGCCATCGTCCGGTCGAAATCGTCCTTGGTGCAGCCGGCCTTCAGCGTGATGCCGAGCAGCTGCGCCATCTCGCCGGCATCATGGCCGAGGATATGGGCGCCCACCACCTTGCGGCTCGCCGCATCGACGATCAGCTTCATGATCATCCGCTCGGGCCGCCCGGAAAGCGTGGCCTTCAGCGGCCGGAACTGGGCGCGGTAGACTTCGAGCTCAGCGTAGCGCTTGCCCGCCTCCTCCTCCGAAAGGCCGACGGTGCCGATCTCCGGCTGCGAGAACACGGCGGTCGGAATCAGCTCGTAGTCCGGCCTCGTCGGATTGTTCTTGTATTCGGTCTCGATGAAGCACATCGCCTCGTGGATCGCCACCGGCGTCAGCTGTACCCGATTGGTGACATCGCCGAGCGCATAGATGTTCTCGACATTGGTGCGGGAATAATCGTCAACGATGATGGCGCCGCGCTCGTCGACGGCGACGCCGGCCGCTTCGAGGCCGAGGCCTTCCGTGTTCGGATCGCGCCCAAGCGCCAGCATGACGACGCCGGCCTGCAGCGTGCCGTTGTTCAGCGTCTCGGCAACGAGCCCGTCCTCGCTCTTCGAAACCTTCTGCAGCGTATCGTGGCAGAGAATGCGGATGCCCTTGGCGACCATCGCCTCGTGCAGCCCGCGCCTCAAATCCTCGTCGAAGCGCGACAGGATTTCGGCGCCGCGATAGATCAGCGTCGTCTCGACACCGAGGCCATGGAAGATATTGGCGAATTCGACGGCGATGTAACCGCCGCCGGCGATCACGATCGATTTCGGCAGTTCTTCGAGGTGAAAGGCCTCGTTGGAGGAGATGCAGAGCTCGTGGCCGGGAAGTGCCACATGCGGGTTCGGCCGTCCGCCGGTCGCGATCACGATCGTCTTTGCCGTCACCGTCTGCCCGGTTTTCATGAGCCGCACCGTATGAGCATCGACGAGTTCGGCGCGCGTTTCCAAAATCTCGGCATTGGCGCCGGCAAGGCCTTTCTTGTAGAGGCCTTCCAGCCTGGTGAGTTCGGCATCCTTGCCGGCCACCAGTTTCTTCCAGTCGAAGCTGCTTTCGCCGACCGTCCAGCCGAAGCCTGCCGCATCCTCGAAATGCTCGTGGAACTGCGAGGCATAGACGAAGAGCTTCTTCGGCACGCAGCCGCGGATGACGCAAGTGCCGCCGTAACGGTATTCCTCGGCGATCGCCACCTTCTTGCCGAGCGAGGCGGCGACGCGCGCGCCGCGCACGCCCCCGGAACCGCCGCCGATGACGAAGAGGTCGTAATCATAGGAAGACATGAGAAGCTCCGGAAGGGAATCGCAGGAAGAACGTTCCTGATATAGGAGCGTTCGCCATGAAAACAAAAGCCCGCTCCCGCATCATGCCGTTCTCTTTCGGCAAATCTTCATTGGCGGTTGACCCGGCCACATGAGACTGGCAGGCAATCGGCGGGATAAAAAAATGCCGGAGCAAACGATGGATCAGACACTCTTCGCCAACCTGTGCAGGGCCGGCAAGTTCAAGGAAGCGCTCAATCTCGCCATCCAGGGCCACGAGGGCGAGAAATACACGCCGAGCCGCTTCGCCATGGACAAGAAAACCGGGTTGCCGATCTTCTACCGCGGCAACAAGCGCGTCGAGCCGGATGAGACGGGCGAGTGGCAATTGGCGAAGAGCTCGAAGGATTGGGGCTGACTGTCCGGCGCGACCGCGACACCATCCTTGGCATTAAGGCCATCAGCCGGTGATACGGAAATCCGCCGGCGCCTTCTCGATCTCCACTGCTTCCGTCTCGACGCTTGAAACCAATGCCCCTGGAGGTCCTCGCTTCAAGCGCTCGATCATCGTCGAGATGGCGCTATCCGATCCAGCGATCAAGGCGGCGACAGATCCGTCCGCTTCGTTGCGCACCCAACCGGTCACGCCGAGCCGCAACGCCTCATCGCGCGTCCACATGCGAAACCCGACGCCTTGGACCCTGCCCGACAGGCGTATTCGCAGAGCCGTGTAATGATCGGACATGTCTGCCTCACCAAAGCCTCTCCGCACACTCCCGCATCATAACAAAAAAGCCCGGACGATGCCGGGCTTTCACAAATTCTGGCGGGCAGCCCTTACTGCTGGACGGCCGGAGCCGGGGCGGCCGGGCTGTCGGTTGCCGGCGGCGGCGCCTTGATGACCTTGGAAAGCTCGGCGTTGCTCTGCTTTTCCAGGTCGCGGGAAATGCCCTGTGCCCAGATGTCGGCGGCCTTCGCCGTCTCGCGCGAGGCGACCGGGCCGTCGCGCAGCAGCTTCTTGCCCACGTCGGAATTGTAGAAGTCGGCGATCGCCTTCAGCTCGTCGACCGTGAAGGTCTTGGCATAGGTGAGTGCTGCTTCCTTCTCGAGATCGCCGCGGCGCGGCGCCAGCGCCAGTGCCTGAGCATCGACCGTCGAGGAGATGATGTCCTGGTAGTTCGGCGAATCCTGAATCAGGCCGGCCTTCAGGCGCTCAGCCAGGCCCGGCAGGATGTTGTCGAACTGGGCCGTGGCGCCGATGGCGTCGATCGCGGCGCGCGAAGCCTTCAGCTGCTCCTCGGAGACTTCCTGCGCCTTGACGGCGGAGCCGAAGGCAAGCCCGGAAAGAACGATGGTCGCAGCGGCGAAACGGCCAAGACCTGCAATGTTCATCATGAGTGTATGCTCCTGTTATCTGTTTGCCTGCAGCGTGCGCGCACCCGCAGGACCGGCAATGATCGCAAGTGCCGCCATATTGATAAAGAGCCCGTGTTCGACGACGCCGGGTATGGAATTCAGCTCGCTCGAGAGCGCCTCTGCATCAGGAATGCGGCCAAAAGATGCATCGATGATGTGATGGCCGCCATCCGTGGTAAACTCTCCGTCACCGGACTGGCGCAGGCTGAGTTCGCCAGAAAGGCCGAGCCGGGCCGCAACTTTTTCGATTGCCATCCGTGTCGAGACGAGGCCGAACGGATTGACCTCGATCGGCAGCGCGAAAGCGCCGAGCGTGTCGACCAGCTTGCTCTCGTCGGCGATGACGATCATCCGCTCGGAAGCGGCTGCAACGATCTTTTCGCGCAGCAACGCGCCGCCACCGCCCTTGATCAGCCTCAGCGCCGCATCGACCTCATCAGCGCCGTCGATCGTCAGATCGAGCGCCGGCAGTTCGTCGAGCGATTTCAACGGCACGCCGAGTTCGACGCAGAGCCGCGCGGTTCTTTCGGACGTCGGAACGCCCTCGACCTTGAAGCCGCCCGCGACCTTCTCCGCCAGCAGCCGGACGAATTCTTCAGCCGTGCTGCCGGTGCCGATTCCGAGACGCATCCCGCTTTCGACATGGGCAAGTGCGGCCTCGGCGGCCTTGATCTTCATTTCGCGCGCATCCATGCGCCGCCAGCTCCCGATATTGCGTTGGATGTGCTGTTTACACGGCTCGCCAGGCAAACGAAAGTCAAAATCATCACGGAAAATGAAAAGCCGAAACAAATGCCTGCGGCCTTCCCGGCAATCCCCAGGCCGTTGCTTTCCGGCGCACGATCCCCTACCTCAGGAGCAATACCATTCGCTCCCGGGGACGACACAGTCGTCCGCTCGCAAGACGCCCATCGCTCAAAGAGGCAAACCCTTGACCCCTGCCCCCGCTCCGCTCGTCGTCTTCGATCTCGACGGCACCCTTCTCGACACCCATGCCGATCTCGTCGTAAGCCTGAACCATACGATCGCAGCCCTCGATCTCGAGCCGGTCAGCTATGACGACCTCACTCATCTCGTCGGCCAGGGCGCGCGGGTGATGATCGAGCGCGCGTGCCGGCTGCGCGGCCATCCGCTCGCCGCTGACGGCTTGCCGCCTCTGGTGGAACGCTTCGTCGCCCATTATGCCGGCAACATGCCCGGCCATACCGAACCCTATCCCGGCCTGGTCGCCGCAATGGACCGCCTGAAATCCGCCGGCTACCGCCTCGCCGTCTGCACCAACAAGATGGAGAGCCTCGCGCTCGGCCTGCTCGGCAAGCTCGGCCTCACCCACCATTTCGACGCCATCACCGGCGGCGACACCTTCGAATACCGCAAACCCGACGCCCGCCACCTCACCGGCACCATCGAGCGCGCCGGCGGCGATATCTCCCGAACCGTGATGATCGGCGACAGCATCAACGATATCGCCGTGGCAAAAAACGCCGCCGTGCCCTCGATCGCCGTGCCGTTCGGCTATTCGGACGTGCCGGTCTCGACCCTCGATCCGGATGTCATCATCACCCATTACGACGAACTGACGCCGGAACTGGTGGAAGGTTTGCTGAAGGGTTCTGCGGCGAAGGTTGCTGTCTGACGCTTGGCGATCGAGCCGATGTCTTCGCGATCGCGGCCCCCTCATCCGACCCTTCGGGCCACCTTCTCCCCGCTGGGGAGAAGAGGGAGCCAGCGGCACGGCCGCAACCGCATGAAACGCTTTGATCAGGAGCGAGGCGTCGCGGCAACATCCCTTCTACCCATCGGGGAGAAGGTGCCGGCAGGGCCGGATGAGGGGGCCACACGGCACGCCCTCTCCTCTTATTTCCCGCACGCAGACGTCTCAAAAACAAAACGGGCGGCCCAAAGACCGCCCGCCCATCAAACCCATCACAAAATCAGGCGTCAGATCTGTGCCCCACGCGCCTTGGTGGTCGCATCGAAAGCCTTGTCGACATAAGCGTCGCGGCCATACACATCGTCGAAATATTCCACCACGCCGTCCTTGTTCGGCCAGGCGGTGAAATAAGAAACGTAGACCGGAATCTTCTGCGGCACCTTCACCGCATGATTCTGGCCGCTGGCGATCTGCTTGGCGACGTCCTGAACGCTGGTGCCGAGGACGGCCGCCGCCATCGCGCGTGGGTCGGCAAGGCGCACGCAGCCGTGGCTGAGCGCCCGCATGTCACGCTTGAAGAAGCTCTTCGACGGCGTGTCGTGCATGTAGATCGCGTGGCTGTTCGGGAACAGGATCTTCAGTTCGCCGAGCGCATTGTCGCTGCTCGGCGGCTGGCGCACCGAGACGTTCTGCGTCGAGCCGTACCAGTCGACGCTGGACGAGGCGACGGCGTGGCCGTTCACTTCGACTTCATAGCCGAGCTGATCGAGATAGTTCGGGTCGGAGCGCAGCTTCGGCAGCATCTCGTTGATGATGATCGACTGCGGCACGCCCCAGAACGGGTTGAACTCCACCGTCTCGATCTCGTCGTCGAAGAAATAGGTCTGGTTGTTCTTGCCGCCGACCACCACGCGCATCGACAGCTGTTCCTTGCCGTCATTGTGATAGTAGGCCATGAAGGCCGGTTGGTTGATCATGACGTAACGGGAACCGAGGTCTTCCGGCAGCCAGCGCGCCTGCTCCATGGCGACGACGAGCTTGTCGATCTTCGACGCATTAGTGTCGCCGCCGATCATGGCGCGCACCGTCGCCTGGCCGATGACGCCGTCGGGCTTCAGGCCGCGCTCTTTCTGGAAATCCTCGACCAGCGCGACGATGTCGGGCGAATAGTCGCTGCTGCCGGCATAGGCGGCAAGCGTCGTCGCATGATCGGTCTTCAGCGTCTCGGAGCCGTGCTTTTGCAGCGCCTTGACGATATTGGCGACTTCAGGAGAGATGTCGCCGGGTCTCAGCAGCTTGTCGAGCGAAATGACGATCCGCTCCTCATTGCCATCGGTGGCGCGAAGCTTGGCAAGTTCCGCCTTCAGCGCCAGGAACTGCGGGCCGTCGGGCGAGCGGCTGGCGATGTAGGAACCGACATCGGGGCTCATGCGGGCAAGTTTCAGCACCGGCGTCAGATTGACCGCCTTGCGCTGAAAATCGTGATAGCCGGAAATCTTGTTCGGATCGATGCGGCCGCGCACCGTATCCTGCACGAAGGCCAGCACCTTGGCCGAGAGATCGAGTTCGAATTGCGTCAGCGCCCGGTCGCGGGCGGCGGGATCGGGATTGGCCGGATCGATCTCCGGTGCCTGAAGCGCGTAATCGGCCGGATCGAGGCCGACGGAGGATGCATCGGCAAGTGCCGCCATCGCCGACTTGGCGCGCTCATTGATCTGGTTGCCATCGATCCAGACGAGCGGATTGCGGTTGTCGCCATAATAGGCTTCGAGCGCCTTGGCGACGTCGGCATTGGCGCGGACCTTGGCCTGCGCCAGGAAACGGCGCTGCACCACCGGTTCGGCGCCGGAATCGCCGCCGGGCGAAACGTCGGCAACCGCGCCGGTGACGATCGGATCGGCGAACTTGCTGGTATCGACGAACTGCAGCGTCTCGGTCTTGTAGGTGTAATAACGCGGACCGCTCACCTTCGGCAGCGGCGCCTCCGGGTCAAGGCCGCCAAGCGATCCGCCATCGCTGCCACGCGGCGCCACGCGCCCGGGCGGCATCTGGTCCATGAAGATGGTGCTCTGGGTCCGCTGCTTGTCGCCGCGCAGCATATCCATCAGCGTATAGGCATGCGCGGGAGCGGCACTCATTACTGCCAGTCCGCAGGAAACTGCCAATGCGGATACCGCGCTTTTCAAAACGAACGTCATATATCTTCCAGTCCCGGTGTCATGCTGTTCTTGTCACGAGCACGAAGCTCAAGCTCAAATCCCGCGAAAACTCACGCAGCGTCGGTTCCTTCATCAGAAATCGGCCTTCGCCGCCAGCGCCGGCGGACTCAATTTCATGTGAGAAGAATCCTGCACGGCGCCGCGCAGCAGTTCACACAAAATTATGAAATTATTAGTTAATTTTTTACCGAATTTTCGCCGGCGGACCAGTGCGGCGAAAAGCTCCGGACGCATAAAATTTCCAACGTGGCCGAAAAAGCACGCCGTCCGGCGAGCGAAAACATGACTGCAATACTCAATATTTCGCGCGGCAACCGGTTTTCTTGTCCTGGTTTCCAACCTATAAGACCACATCTTTCGAAGATGCCAGAAAACAGCGTGTGACAGGAAGGCAAAAGTCATGACCGCAACCCGCACCGAAACCGATACTTTTGGCCCTATCGACGTCGCCGCCGACCGATATTGGGGCGCCCAGGCTGAGCGTTCGCTCGGCAATTTCAAGATCGGCTGGGAAAAGCAGCCGCTGTCGATCGTGCGTGCGCTCGGCATCGTCAAACAGGCAGCCGCCCGCGCCAACATGTCGCTCGGCCAGCTCGACCCGGCGCTGGGCAAAGCCATCGTCGATGCCGCCCAGGAAGTGATCGACGGCAAGCTCGACGACCATTTTCCGCTGGTCGTCTGGCAGACCGGTTCCGGCACGCAGTCGAACATGAACGCCAACGAAGTCATCTCCAATCGTGCCATAGAAATGCTCGGCGGCGTCATGGGTTCCAAGAAGCCGGTGCACCCGAACGATCACGTTAACATGAGCCAGTCGTCGAACGACACTTATCCCACGGCCATGCACATCGCCTGCGCCGAACGGATCGCCCATCACCTGCTGCCGGCGCTCAAGCATCTGCATGCCGCCCTCGACATGAAGGTCACCGAGTTCAGCCACATCATCAAGATCGGCCGCACGCACACGCAGGATGCGACGCCGCTGACGCTCGGCCAGGAATTTTCAGGCTATGCCGCCCAGGTCGGCTCATCAATCAAGCGCATCGAAATGACCCTGCCCGGCCTCTGCGAGCTCGCCCAGGGCGGAACCGCCGTCGGCACCGGCCTGAATGCGCCTGTCGGCTTTGCCGAGAAGGTCGCCGAAGAGATCGCTGGCATCACCGGCATGCCCTTCGTCAGCGCGCCGAACAAGTTCGAAGCGCTCGCCTCGCATGACAGCATGGTCTTTTCCCACGGCGCCATCAATGCGGCCGCTGCCGCCCTCTTCAAGATCGCCAACGACATCCGCCTGCTCGGCTCCGGCCCGCGCGCCGGCCTCGGCGAACTGGCGCTGCCGGAAAACGAACCCGGCTCCTCGATCATGCCCGGCAAGGTCAATCCGACCCAGTGCGAAGCACTGACGCAGGTTTGCATCCACATTTTCGGCAATCACGCCGCGCTGACCTTCGCCGACAGCCAGGGCCATTTCGAACTCAACGTCTATAATCCGATGATGGCCTATAATTTCCTGCAGTCGGTGCAGCTGCTCGCCGATGCCGCCGTCTCCTTCACCGACAATTGCGTCGTCGGCATCGAGGCCCGCGAGGACAACATCAAGGCCGGCCTCGAACGCTCGCTGATGCTGGTCACCGCTCTCGCCCCCAAGATCGGCTACGACGCCGCCGCCAAGATCGCCAAGACCGCCCACAAGAATGGCACGACGCTGAAGGAAGAGGCGCTGGCGAGCGGCCTAGTGACGTCGGAAGAGTATGACGCCATCGTGCGCCCGGAAACGATGATCGGGCCGAAGTAAGACACGCATCGCTGCGGCGCCCCTATGTGGCTGCTTACCCCTTGTGGGGAGGGCTTGGGGCGCCAGCAAGGCTTATAGGCTGCTCGTGTCCTCCCGAACCTTCAGAATACGGTCTATAAGACCCCATTCAAGCGCTTCCTCCGCCGTCATGAAGCGGTCGCGATCCATCCCACGCTCAAAGTCTTCGTAGGAACGTCCGCAATGCTCCGCGTAGAGCCGCGTCATGCGCTGCTTGGTCTTTAAAATTTCCTCGGCATGAATCAGCATGTCGGAAGCCTGCCCTTGAAAGCCGCCGGAGGGCTGGTGGATGAGGATACTGGCATTGGGCAATGCGGCTCTTTCGCCGGGTTCGCCTGCCATCAGCAGGAACGATCCCATCGAACGGGCCGTCCCCATGCAAAGTGTATGAACCGGCGCACGAATGAAGCGCATGGTATCGTACATGGCCAGACCGCTGGTCACGACACCGCCCGGCGAATTGATATAGAGGTTGATGGGCTTTGTGGGGTTTTCCGCTTCCAGAAACAGCAGTTGCGCGCAGACGAGCGCCGAAACGGTATCGTTCACCTCGCCATTGAGGAAGATGATCCGCTCGCGAAGAAGCCGGGAATAGATATCAAAGGATCGCTCCCCCCGGCTGGATTGTTCTATGACCATAGGGACGAGTTGCATCGCTTCGCGCATCGGCGACCTCCAGACTTCAGAATTTTAAGGGGAGGCTCGCCGTGTCAGGCGGCGAGCATGAGGGCGGGGCTGTTGCTGTTCGCCGGCACCCTTGCCCTTCCATCGAATCTTGCGTCCGTCAGTTCGTGGACGATCCGAAGGCAGGTGCCGCCAGTGGCATTCGGGGTGATCGTGAACGTCACGGTGCTTTCAAGGAAAGGCGGGGTATCGTCACGCAGCTTGTAGCGGACTTCCTGGCCGGGAGTGACGGTGATCGCATCGGGAACAGCCAATGCTTCCTTCGGCAGCCACCTTTCCCGAAGTTCGGGAATGGTGACGGCACGCCAGACCTTTTGCGGCGGATCGCCCAAGTCAAACTCCAACGCGACGCCGCTATCCCACTCCTTGGTCTTCCCTTCGTTCATTGATCCATATCCTTCAGCAAGACTTTGAGTGCTGTGATACGCTCCGGCCAATAGGCGCGGTATTTTGCGAGCCACTGGGCGATGAGAGCCAACCCATCGGGGTCGACTTCGTAATTCACGAAACGCCCCTGCCGTTCTTCCCTCACGAGCTTTGCGCTGCGCAGAACTGCGAGGTGTTGCGACATCGCCGGCTGGCTGATCTCCATGCCCTCGCGCAAGGCACTGGCGTTCATGCTCCCTGCCGCCAGCTTCTCAAAGATCGCACGGCGGGTCGGGTCTGCCAAAGCTCGGAAAAAGTCATTCTCGATCATGCGAACACATAAGCACACACTTATGCGATTCGCAAGCTATTTCGAGGGCAGCTTTCTGTTGCTGCGGAAATCCTGGGTTCGACGACTGACCTCAGCGCGGATGCGGCTGACCGAAATCAAACCAACAGCGATATATTGTCCATCACCACCGAATTGCCCATGAAGTCGAAACGGATTTCTTCGATGTCTTCGAGATTGACCTCGAGACTGGGGCCAATGACCTCGAGTTCCTGCTGATAGACAATCTGACCGTCGTTCAGGGCGGTGAGCGTCAGGTGAAAGGGCGATGCCGATAGTTCGGCGATCGAGACGCTCTGAAAGGTGAACTCCCCGCCATCGACCAATTTCAAGCTTACGGGCGCCGAACCTGGGGATAGAACGGTATCGCTGAAACCATCCTCGGTAATGGCGTCGACGCCCGGGATGGTATCATAGACGATGCCGTTCAGAAGCGTTACGTCGTGGCTGCCGTTCACCGAGAGCGCAAAGCCCCGATAATTGGGGAGAGAGAAATTATCCGCCCTCGATAAGACGCCCATATCGTCGAAATCCAGGACTTCGTGGTATTTTTCGTCTTCGTTGACGCCGTCGATCGCAAGCGTCAGCACGCCGAGGTCCGTACCTCCCGAGCCGTCGGACATCTTGTAACTCAGTTTTTCTATGAGCTGATCGTACTTCCCCAAATTCTTCACAACGTCGAGCGTGTAGTCCAGCTCATATGTGAAGTGACCGTCAGGTTTCACTTTGAAAGTTCCGTACTTGCCCTGAATGATCGTTTCGTGGTCAGGCCCATGTTTGGCGTCGATACGGACGCCATTAACGAAGCGAACATACATGTCCGCTCCCTCTGGATCGCTGGCAAGGCGCAGCAGATCGCCCCTGATCCAATCATGTTCGAAAAAAACGAGAAGGTCGTCGACAGCAGTTGGCTTTGCATTTGTCATTGGAAGCCCCGGCAGGTTAACGCTGCCGGGAATATGAACTGGCCTTGAACCAAAGGCAACCTGAAGTCGTCCCCATCGCGACAAATGTCGATTTCGCACATCTGTCACTCGCCTATTGCGTGTGACATGCCGCCTGCAAAATGTGACACATCATGGCCCCGACTGCAGACTCGGCCGCATCCCGATTGCATTTGCTTCGCAGCAGATTTAGACCGGTTCCAATCTAGCGACGCACGCCCAGCAGAAAGGTCACTTCGATGGCTGACGATCTCTTCCCCCTCGGCAAGGATGCCACCTCCTATCGCAAGATCAGCGGTGATTACGTCTCTGTCGACACCTTCAAGGGCCAGGAAATCCTGACCGTCGAGCCGGAAGGCATCCGTCTGCTTGCCGAAACCGCCTTTGCGGACATCAACCACCTGCTGCGCCCCGGCCATCTGAAGCAGCTCGCCTCGATCCTTGACGATCCCGAAGCGACCGATAACGACCGCTTCGTCGCCTACGATCTTCTGAAGAATGCCAATATCGCCGCCGGCGGCGTGCTGCCCATGTGCCAGGACACCGGCACTGCGATCATCATGGGCAAGAAGGGCCGCAGGGTCTGGACCGAGGGCGAGGATACGGCAGCGCTCTCCAAGGGCGTTCTCGACGCCTATGAGAAGAAGAACCTGCGCTATTCGCAGCTCGCGCCCATAAAAATGTTCGAGGAAAAGAACACCAAGAACAATCTGCCGGCGCAGATCGATATCTATGAGGAAGGCACCGACTCCTACGACTTCCTCTTCGTCGCCAAGGGCGGCGGCTCGGCCAACAAGACCTTCCTCTACCAGGGCACGCCCTCGCTTTTGACCCACGACCGGATGATCGATTTCCTTAAGGAGAAGATCCTGACGTTAGGGACGGCAGCCTGTCCCCCCTACCATCTGGCGATCGTCATCGGCGGCACCTCGGCCGAGATGAATCTGAAAACGGTCAAGCTCGCCTCGACGCGTTACCTCGACGAGCTGCCCACCGAAGGGTCCGAGAGCGGCCACGCCTTCCGCGACATCGAAATGGAAAAGGAAATTCACAAGCTGACGCAGCAGATGGGCGTCGGCGCCCAGTTCGGCGGCAAGTATTTCTGCCATGACGTCCGTGTCATCCGCCTGCCCCGCCACGGCGCTTCGCTGCCGATCGGCCTCGGCGTCTCCTGCTCCGCCGACCGCCAAGCCAAGGGCAAGATCACCCGCGACGGCATCTTCGTCGAGCAGCTCGAAACCGACCCGTCGAAATACATGCCCGAGATCGACGAGGCGAAACTGTCGGAATCGACCGTGCATATCGACCTCAACAAGCCGATGGCCGAAGTGCTCGCCGAACTCTCCAGGCATCCCGTCAAGACACGCCTTTCGCTGACCGGCACCATCATCGTCGCCCGCGACCTCGCCCATGCCAAGATTCGCGAACGGCTGGAAAAGGGCGAAGGCATGCCCGATTACCTGAAGAACCACCCGGTCTATTACGCCGGCCCCGCCAAGACGCCGGCCGGCTACGCTTCCGGTTCCTTCGGCCCGACGACGGCCGGCCGCATGGATAGTTACGTCGACCAGTTCCAGTCCTTCCGCGGCTCGATGGTGATGCTCGCCAAGGGCAACCGCTCGCGCGCCGTGCGCGAAGCTTGCAAGAAACATGGCGGTTTCTACCTCGGCTCGATCGGCGGCCCCGCCGCCCGCCTCGCCCAGGACTGCATCCGCAAAGTGGAAGTGTTCGAATATCCCGAGCTCGGCATGGAAGCGGTTTGGAAGATCGAAGTCGAAGACTTCCCCGCCTTCATCGTCATCGACGACAAGGGGAATGATTTCTTCCAGGAATTGAATTTGGGGTGATTGCCTGGTGTGGTCTTTGAAGGCAGATGAAGGGCAATCAACGGTTTGCCGTGCAGCCCCCTCATCCGACCCTTCGGGCCACCTTCTCCCCGCTGGGGAGAAGAGGGTGCAAGCCGCCGACCGTCGTTCCCTACCGTAAAGGTCTCAATGGGAGCGAGACGCTGCCACGAGTCCCTTCTCCCCTGCGGGGGTCCGTAGGACGGGCGAGACCCGTGGCTCGCCCCGGTCGATGCCGGCAGGCAGATGAGGGGGCCACACGGCACCCCCTTCCGATACCCGCACCATTACTGAATATCTGCAGCGCTCACCACCTCCCCATCATCCACTCTCGCCAGGATCTCCGTCCGGAATGCGCCGGCAAAGAGGCCGGTGTGCTCCAGCAGCAGAGCGCCGCCTGCGATGATGGTGAAAGCGAGGATGGCGAAAGAAATGGCACGGGACCTTTCCATGATCTCACGCCCCGGTTTTCTGGCAGCAGTCGGGTTTACCGCTGGAAATTATCATCCCGAAATATCCAGGCTGAAATAGGAGACGACCAAAACCGGATGTCGACAAGATGAATACGATCCCCAGCGAGAAAAAGAACTGTAAGTTTTTTATACACCGCTCCCGTACAACGGGTATGCACTGTCCCGTTCAAGATACGTTTTTCCATGGAAAATCATAGGCCTGCTTGAAGTATTG
This sequence comes from Rhizobium sp. BR 249, assembly GCF_047445895.1. Lineage (NCBI taxonomy): Bacteria > Pseudomonadati > Pseudomonadota > Alphaproteobacteria > Hyphomicrobiales > Rhizobiaceae > Rhizobium > Rhizobium sp. BR 249. The sequence continues at coordinate 17,050 of NZ_JARWKX010000029.1, forward strand.
ACCCGATGCGAAGTTGTCGTATGTAATCTTTGGTATATGTCGCTTTAATCTTTTCCCAAGAAATTTAAGCTAACAAATAAAATATTGCCTTCGAATATATGAGGAGTTCGCCGGATGAATACGGCTGTCGCGCCCAAGGTGCAGGTTCCCGATGTAGCGGGCCAGATCACCTATGCCATGCGTTCGATGGGCGTTGCGCCGATACCCCGCAATTACGAACTCTTCTACGAGGCCTATATCGGCTCCAATCCGGCGCTGACCCGCGAGCTCGCAGCTCTCGGCAGCCAGGCGACCCAGGCCGAACTAGACGCGCTCGGCGCGCAATATTTCACCAACAGCCCCGCCCGTGTCTTCGACGATGCCCATACGCGCATATCGGGCGAACTCGACGGCCTGCTGCGCATCCTGAGGCAGGAGCAAAGCTCGCTCGAAAGCTATACGAGGCTGCTCGGCGAGACCCATAAGCGCATCACCTCCAAGAGCAATGCCAGCGTCGAACTGATCGAAAGCGCCATAGAGCTTCTGAGCCAGGCGACCGGCGATACGATGGCGCACGGCGAGCGCACCGTCGAGGACGTCGTCCAGCGCTCGCAGGAGATGGACCAGGTCCGCAAGGAACTGGACGAATACAAGCGCATCGCCAACACCGACTCGCTGACGCGCCTTTCCAACCGCCGCGCCTTCGACGACCGCCTCTCCGCCGTCTTCAACAATCCCGGCATGCGGCCGGTGACGGCGCTTCTGCTCGCAGACATCGACAATTTCAAGAAGATCAACGACACATACGGCCATCCGGTCGGCGACAAGATCCTCGCCACCGTCGCCTCCGTCATCCGCAGCAATGTCCGGCGCGACGTCTTCGTCGCCCGTGCCGGCGGCGAGGAATTCGCGCTCATCATCGAGGGCAATACATCAGAGGAAGTGATGGCGATCGCCGAGCGCATCCGCCGCACGCTGGAAACAACGCCCTTCAAGAATTCCCGCACGCGGGTGAATTACGGCCCGGTCACCGTCTCGATCGGCGTCTGCATGGCCTCCAGCGCCGAGGATGCCGGCGAACTCTACAGCAAGACCGACATCGCGCTCTATGGCGCCAAGAATGCCGGGCGCAACTGCACCATTCTCTACGAGGACGGCATGCAGAAGGATTTCACCAAGAGCTGGCTGATCTACAAGGCCTGACGCCGCCAGGCCTCGCACGGCGTCGTATGCCGTCACCGCCAGGTGACGGCGGCTCACCACATCGTCTTCGCGGCCCGCCCTGGCCATTCCCGATCGTAGGTTTCCTGATCGAAATCGCCGACCGCCACCTTCAGCATCTGGCCCGGCGTCGGCAGCTTCGCCGGATCGGCAAAGTGCTCGGCATTCCAGAGCTCGGCCCGCATCACGGCGCGCGCGCATTGGAAATAGACCTCGTCGATCGAAATGACGATGACGGTGCGGGGATGTTTGCCGTCCATCTCGAAACTCGAAAGCAGCGCCTCGTCGTTCGAGACGACGCCGCGGCCGTTGATGCGCATCGTCGTATTCGAGCCGGGGATCAGGAACATCAGCGCAAGCCTCGGATCGCGCACGATGTTGGAGAGCGAATCGACCCGGTTGTTGCCGCGCCAGTCCGGCAGATGCAGCGTCTCGTCGTCGACGACGCGCACCACGCCGCCGAGATCGCCGCGCGGCGAACAATCGAGCCCTTCCGGCCCGACAGTCGCAAGCGCCGCGAACGGCGAGATCTCGATCATCTCGCGATGGAGCGGCGTCAGCCGCTTGGTCACCTTGTCGACAGAGGCCTGCGACAGGCCGGCGCCATAGATCGTATTGAGCTCTTCGATGCTGCTGATGATTTTCATGGGGCGTCCCGCCGCGGCTTGATATCGGGACGGACGCTACAATGCCGCGCGCCTCGCCGGAAGCTCAAAAAATGGAATGATCTCCGCATCTTTTTTGATGCTTTCGCCGGCTTCCTCGCCCGCGCCGCCTTCGAGAAAAGCCGCGATCGCGCCAAGCACGGGCGCCGCGCCGATGATGCGCCGGTGACCGAATCCGTTTGCCCAGAACAGCCGCACTCTATTTCCCGCCGCGCCGTAACGCCGGGCATGGGCCGCTGACACCTCTTTGTCGTCCTCGGCATGGATCACCAGAACCGGCCGGCCGATCGAGCCCGCCGTATTGCTCACATCGAAATCCCCGAGTCTCCGCCCAGTGACACGATGAACCTCATTCTCCAGCACGGCCTGGGCTACGGGGCGAAGGCCGACCATTCGGCCGAAATCGGTAAAGAGCCAGGCCATCTCGCTCGGCGCGCCGATCAGCACCAGTCGCTCGCCGGTAACAGGCGCCGAATCCGGGATCAGGCCCGCCGCCGAGACCATCAGCGCCGCGCCCCCGAAGGAATGGCCGATCGCCGCATCGAATACGCCGAAGCGCTCCCCTGCCGCCGCGATCGCCTCGACAGCAAGCCCCATATGCAGGAAGCGTCCGCCCGCGAGCCCATGGCCGGGAAAATCGAGCGCCACCACCTCGGCGCCCGTCGCCGCCAGCATCGAAACGAGATCGGCCATGTAGACGGCGCTCGAGCCCCAGCCATGCGTGACGAGATAGCGCTTACGCTCACCGATCGCTCCGCCGTTGAGGCGATAGGCATGGGCCTTGGCGCCGCCGGCAAGCCTGAGGACGAAGCGTTCGGCGCCGGCAAGCCGTGCCGCGCCCGCCGCATGCGCCGCCTTCGCTTTCTCGCCCTTCGGCCGCGGCGATGGTGTGCGGCAGAACAGCCGGAATGCCGCCCTGCCCGCCAGCCGCGGCGAAATCGCCTGCAGAACCCGGAATCCGAGACGGATGACCTCAAGCGCAAAATTTGCCATAGTGGGAATCCAAAAGACTGTTCAACACTGAACAATAAAGTACAACGATGAACAAAAATCAATCCCTACCCTGGGATCATCCGCGTTTTCGCAGCTGGATCGCGGTGGCTCGCGCCTGCCAGCTCATGCAGCAATCCCTGACCCGCTCGCTTGCCGATCTCGATATCAAGCCGCCGCATCTCGATATCCTGGTCAATCTCTACCGTTTCGAGGGCATCTCGCAGCAGGAGCTCGCGCGCAAGCTCCTCGTCGGCCGCTCCAATATGAGCATGCTGCTGCCGCAGATGGAACAACGCGGCCTGATCGAGCGGCGCGGCGACGAACGCGACAAGCGCGTGCTGCGCCTCTATCTCACCGGCGAAGGCCGCAAAGTGACCGAGGCGGCCATGGCGATCCAGACCGATCTCATCGAACGCACGCTCTCCGAGGAGCCGATCGAGCAATGCATGGCGACCGCCTCCTCGATGGAGCGAATCATCGCCGTGCTGCTGAAAGATCTGCGCGACGATGACTGATGATCAATGCAGTGACGGCGCCGCCGATGTGCCGCTCAGCGAGCGATATTCCCAGGCGGCGACGATGATCAGCACCAGCGTCGCCAGGATTCCCAGCAGATAGACCTCGACGAACGGGGCCACGAAGGCCAGCAGGACCACCAGCACGAGGCCGGCAAGATGCGACAGCGGCATCCGCCCGCTGGTCGCGCCCTTGAACCAGAGGTTGCCGATCAGGAACAGGCCGGAGCCGCCGAGCACCGCCGCAGCGATGCCGAGATCGCCCGTCTCGTGCGGATGCGAGAACATGAATTCGACCGCCACCGCATGCACGATGATGCCGGCCAAGATCGGGATATGCCCGTAGGTGAAGGCCTGCCGCGCCAAAGCTCCCGGCGTCTCCTCATGCTCGATGCGATGGGCGGCGCGCCCATGGCCGAAGCGGAAATAGAGCCACCACATGGCGACCGTGCCGATGAAAGCGGTCACGAAGACGAGGCTGGTAAGACCCGAGATCGGCAGCTCGGAAAAGGTGCGGCCGGAAACGAGGATCGCTTCGCCGAGGCAGATGATGACGAAGAGCGCGCAGCGCTCGGCCATATGAGCGCCGGAAACATCCCAGTCGCTCGGCGTCGAACGACCAAGGCCGGGCACTGCAAAACCCGCAGCCGGCCCGGCATATTCGATCACGAGTGCAATCACCCAGGCGATCAGCCGCGCCTCATGCTCCATGAGCCCGCCGGCGATCCAGAAGACGGCGGCGACCACGAGCCAGGTGCTGATGCGCATGAAATTCAGCGTATTGGCCCGGTCGACGCGCGTCATCGCATAGGTCGTAAACAGCGAGCGCCCGACCTGCATCGCCACATAGGCGCCGGCAAACAGCAGCCCCTTGTCGCCGAAAGCCTCGGGGATGGAAGCGGACAGCACCAGCCCGAGCATCATCAGCACCACGAGCATGCCGCGCACCGGCATCTTGTCGGGATCGAGCCAGTTCGTCACCCAGGCGGTGAAGATCCATACCCACCAGACGGCGAAGGTCATCAGCGCCGCTTCGGCCGCACCAAGCAGCGTATAATGGGCGGCGAGCGCATGCGAAAGCTGCGAGATCGAAAAGACGAAGACCAGGTCGAAGAACAGTTCGAGGAAGGTCACCTTGCTGCCGGCGGCGCTGCCCTTGGCGCGCAGCCAGTTCTTTCTATTCGCTTTCGCCATGTGTCCCCCAATGGCTGTCTATTGAAATTCAGCGCGGTCTTTCCGCCGTGTCGCGGCTCATGCCCTTTTCCCGGAGCTCGTCCTCATAGGCGGAAAACAGCTCCGCGCCGCGTTCGCCGAGTTCACGCAGATAGGTCCAGGTGTAGATGCCGGTATCGTGCATGTCGTCGAAGCCGATTCTAACCGCGTAATTGCCGGTCGGCGTCATCGAAACGATCGCGACGTTGCGCTTGCCCGGCACCGTCACCTTCTGCCCCGGCCCATGGCCCTGCACCTCGGCGGAGGGCGACAGGACCCGCAGGAGTTCGGCCGACAGGTCGAAGCTCTGGCCGTCATTGAAGGTCACCACCAGCCGCTGCCGGTCTTTTGAAACGCGAAGTTCGCTCGGCCAGATATCGCTCATCTCTATCACCCTCTTTCCCTGGAGAAGTAGGCGCTCGGCATTTTCGAGGCAAGCGCAAATTAGCGTGTGCGAATTCCGTTTCCCTTGACGGGGCAATCACATATGCACAAATAGAGAGATAGCGCTTGAAAACAGGCAACGATCCCGTCTGGCGCGGGTCCGTTGCGGAGGAATTGGTGAATACGAGAGTCGGAACCTTAGGCAACGCATCGCCGCTCACGGCGGATGCACATCCGATGATCGACCCTTTCGGCCGGGCGGTCACCTATCTCCGCGTCTCCGTCACCGACCGCTGCGACTTCCGCTGCACCTATTGCATGGCGGAGAATATGACCTTCCTGCCGAAGAAGGATCTCTTGACGCTGGAAGAGCTCGACCGTCTCTGTTCCGCCTTCATCGCCAAAGGCGTGCGTAAGATCAGGCTGACCGGCGGCGAGCCGCTGGTGCGCAAGAACATCATGTATCTGGTGCGCCAACTTGGCGAAAAGATCGGCTCCGGCCTCGACGAACTGACACTGACGACCAACGGCTCGCAGCTCGCGCGCCATGCCGCGGAACTCTATGACTGCGGCGTGCGCCGCATCAACGTCTCGCTCGATACGCTCGATCCCGATAAGTTCCGCAAGATCACCCGCTGGGGCGATTTCTCCAAGGTCATGGAAGGCATCGACGCCGCCCAGAAGGCCGGCCTCAGGATCAAGCTCAACGCCGTAGCCCTCAAAGGTTTCAACGACGTGGAGATGCCCGAAATCCTGCGCTTCGCCCATGGCCGCGGCATGGACCTCACCGTCATCGAAACCATGCCGATGGGCGAGATCGAAGAGGACCGCACCGACCAATATCTGCCGCTCTCCGAGCTGCGCGCCGATCTCGAACGTCAGTTCACGCTCGCCGACATCGATTACCAGACCGGCGGCCCGGCGCGTTACGTCAAGGTCGAGGAAACCGGCGGCCGCCTCGGCTTCATCACGCCGCTGACCCATAATTTCTGCGAAAGCTGCAACCGCGTGCGCCTCACCTGCACCGGTACGCTCTATATGTGCCTCGGCCAAAACGACGCCGCTGATCTCCGCGCCGCGCTCCGCGCCACTGAAGACGACGCCCTCCTCCACGCCGCCATCGACGAAGCCATCACCCGCAAGCCGAAAGGCCACGACTTCATCATCGACCGGACTCATAACCGGCCAGCGGTGGCGCGGCATATGAGTGTCACGGGGGGGTGATAAGTTGGTGAGGGCATGCCGTGCAGCCCCCTCATCTGCCTGCCGGCATCTTCTCCCCGAGGGGAGAAGGGATCAGGCCGCACGACCGCCATTCCCACAACTAAATTCTAGAGGACGCGAGGCGTTGCGGCGACTCCGCTTCTCCCCAGCGGGGCTATGGCATTCACACATTTAGAATTGCTTATGGAGTGCAGTTCTGATTCTCATGCTGGAGAGCAGGAGAATTGATGATGGATGATTTGCGCCTGGGACGGTTTGGCGACCGTCGCCTGGAAAAAGGGGGGCGTTCTTGCTGGGGCGCCTTGTTGCGACGGCCGGCCAGGGACTGCGGGTGCGCAAGCTCGGCGGCAATCGGGCTGGGGAGATCCGCTTGAGCCGGTTTCTGCGCAATGCTGCGATCGCTCCGCAGGCGATGATCGATGAGGCGGCGCTGCGCACGGCCAGCCGTTGTGCGGATCGGCACATTCTGGCCATTCAGGATACGACGGTGGTGCGCTCCGGCGGCGGCGGTGGTCTTTATCTGCATGCGATGATCGCCGTCGATGCCGATGATGGCGCGATCGTCGGGGCGGTCGACGGACAGTTTCTCAACCGTGACCAGGGCAAGCGCGGCACGCAGCACGCCCGTCCGATCGAGGAGAAGGAAAGCTATCGCTGGCTGGAGGGCGCCGATCGCGCCGCGCAGGTTTGCGCCGCGGCGCGCCGCATCACCGTCATTGCCGACCGTGAAAGCGATATCTACGAGGCCTTCGCGCGCCGGCCCGTCAATGTCGACCTCGTCATCCGGGTGGCCCGGGACCGTCGCCTCGGCAAGGACCAGCCGTCGCTGCTCGCCCTGGCCGAGGCCTTGCCGGTTGCGGCAACCCTGGCCTTCACCCTGCCGGCCAAGCCGGGCCGCAAGGAGCGCGACACGCAGCTGGCGATCCGCTTCAGCGCGGTGAGCTTGCCGGCCCCGAAGAACGGCATCCACAGGAAGGCCCCGGATGGTGTGCGCCTTTGTCTGGTGGATGTGCGCGAGAGCACGCCACCGCCGGGCGAGACGCCGATCCATTGGCAGTTGCTGACGACCTACGCGGTCTCGGATGCCGATCAGGCAGCGGCGGTCATTGCCCTTTATCGCCGCCGCTGGGTGATCGAGCAATTGTTCCGCACCCTGAAGACGCAAGGCTTTGATATCGAAGGCCTGCGCATCGAGGACGAAGTGCCGCTGAGCAATCTGGTGATGGCCGCCTTCGTCGCCGCCGTGATCGTGCAGCAACTGGTGCATGCCCGTGACGGGACCCCGTCCGGCGGCACCTTGCGGCCCATCGAAGACGCCTTCGAGCCGAGCGACCGGCCGCTGCTGGAAGCCTTCTGCGCCAAGCTGGAGGGCAACACCGCCCGGCAGAAGAATCCGCATCCCAAGGGATCGCTGGCCTATGCCGCCTGGGTCTGCGCCCGCCTCGGCGGGTGGACCGGCTACTACGGCAAGCCAGGACCGATCGTCATGCTCGACGGATGGCAACAGTTCCAGGCCGCCAAGCGCGGCGTATCCCTTCTCCTATCCGCTTTCGACAATGTGTGAATCTAATAGCCCCAGCGGGGAGAAGATGCCGGCAGGCAGATGAGGGGGCCACACGGCACGCCCTCTACTGCCTTCGCTAATACCCAGCGCACTCACTCCCTTGCCCTGCCGGGCATCTTCCGCTGGGGAGGGCAGGGAAATTGCCGCAACCCCATCCCAATCACCCCGGCTTACGCGCACAAATCGCAAACCGCTCCTGCACCATCCGCTCTAGCCCACGCAGAAACGGCATCTTGCGCGCCTGCGCCCAATGGATATCCCCGAGCTTGCGGTCAACCACGATATCCGTAAAGCCCGCCTGACGGAGAAGATCGACCACAGCTTCGGCCGGCATCGCCTTGGCGAAATGCACGCGGGAGCGGATGTTCTGGTGCCGCGCCATCATCTCAGGCGACATGTGGCTCGCCGCCGGCTTGCCCGTGATTTTCGTCCAGAGCTTCTGCAGGCCCTTGACCCAGGTCTCCTTGCCCATGTTGCCGTCGAGGATCAGCACCTTGCCGCCCGGCTTCAGCACCGCGAACCATTCCTTGAAGGCCGAAGCCGGGTCTACCAGCGTCCAGACGAGATGGCGGTTGGTGATGACGTCGTAGCTGTCCCTCGGCTCCATCGTGTTTTCGGCATCGCCGGAAACGAAGCGGATATCGGTGCCGCGCTTCTTCGCCTTGGCGCGCGCCTGCGCCAGCATCGCATCCGACCAGTCGAGCCCGGTCACCTGGAAGCCGGCATCGTTCATCAGATGCGAGATGACGGCCGTGCCGCAGGCGAGATCGAGCGCCGCACGCCCCTGCCCCTCGCCGAGATGCTTTCGGATCAGCCGCTGCCAGCCCTTCCGCTCTTCTTCCGAAAAGATCTCATGGCCGACGCTCTGGTCGAAGGTGGCGGCCCGTTCCGACCAGAAGTCGCGGATTTCGTCGCGGATCGAGTAGTTGGTATTCATGGAATTCATCGCAGGCACCCCGGCATGGCATCAGTTTGGAAACGCTCTAAAACATATAACTTGATTTAGAAAGTCATATTTCTTATGCCTGCGGACATTATTCAGACCTCAGGGGAATTTCCAGATGAATTTCGTGAAAATGCTCGCAGTTTCCGCTGCCGCGATTGCGAGCCTGATGCCGCTTTCGGCGCTCGCCCAATCCTTCACCATCAAGGATGTGGCGGGCCGCGAAGTGAGCTTCGAAAAGCCGGTCGAGCGTGTGATCCTTGGGGAAGGCCGCATGCTCTATGCGGTCGCGCCGATCGAGAAGGAAGATCCCTTCGCCAAGATCGTCGGCTGGCGCAACGATCTCTGGACCACCGACAAGGACGGCTTCAACGCCTATGTCGAGAAGTTTCCCAAGGGCAAGGACCTGCCCTTCCTCGGCAACCTGACGGACGGCACGCTGCAGACCGAAACGGTCGTCAAGCTTCACCCGGACGTGCTGCTGCTGCCGATCGGCAACAAGACGGCGGCCGACGAGGTGAAGCTCGAGGAGATGCTGAACGGCATCGGCGTCAAGATCGTCTACATCGATTTCCGCGAGCATATTCTCGCCAACACCGAGCCGAGCCTGAAGATTCTCGGCAAGCTCTTCGGCCATGAGGACCGCGCCGAAGCAGTTGCCAGCTTCTGGAAGGAGCAGATGGCGCGCGTGACCGACAGACTGAAGGCGGCCAATCCGCCGGAGCCGAAGGTCTTCATGTATCGCGCCGCCGGTCTGGTGGAATGCTGCGGCACGTTCGGTCCGGATAATTTCGGCCTGATGGTCGATTTGGCCGGCGGCCACAATCTCGGCTCCGATTTCCTGCCCGGTTACACCGGCTCCATCAATGCCGAACAGGTCGTCGCTTCCAATCCCGAGGTCATCGTCGTCACCGGTTCCAACTGGAGCCAGACCAAGGACGCCAAGGATTTCGTGAATGTCGGCCCGAACGCCGCCGCCACCCTCGGCGACAGCCGCAAGGCGCTGATCACGCTGATGGAAAACCCGGCCTTCACCGGCTCCAAGGCGGTGGCCGGCGGCAACGTCCATGCGATCTGGCACCAGTTCTATACCAGCCCCTACCAGTTCGTCGCCGTCCAGCAGCTGGCGAAGTGGTTCCATCCGAACCTCTTTGCCGATCTTGACCCTGACGCCACCTTCAAGGAATTCCACGAGAAGTTCCTGCCGGTCGCCTATCAGCCGGGCTACTGGGTCGACGCCAAGGCGGGCAAGTAATCCGCGATGGCCGAGATCGCCGCCATATCGATCGAAGCCGAAGCCGGGCGGGAGCGCTACCGCGCCCTCGCCCGGCGCAAGCTCCTGATCCTTGCCGCCATGACGGCAGCTCTCTGTCTGTCCTTTGCCGTCGATCTCGCCTGGGGACCGGCCCGCTACAGCCTCGGTGAGGTCGTGGCCGCCCTCCTCGACCCGTCCTCCGTTTCCGATCAGGTGCGGGCCGTCGTCTGGAATATCCGCATGCCGGTCGCCGTCATGGCGGTCGTCGTCGGCGCTTCGCTCTCCGTCGCCGGCGCGCAGATGCAGACGATCCTCGCCAATCCGCTCGCCAGCCCCTTCACGCTCGGTATCTCGGCCGCCGCAAGCTTCGGCGCGGCCCTTGCGATCGTCACCAGCGTCCCGCTTCTGCCGGTCGCGGCCGGCCTGCTCGTGCCGGTCAATGCCTTCATCATGGCGTTGATCGCCACCCTCTTCATCCATTTCATTTCGCAGGCCCGCGGCGTCTCGGTGCAGACGGTGGTGCTGCTCGGCATCGCCCTGGTCTTCACCTTCAATGCCGCCCTCGCCTTCCTGCAATATCTCGCCTCGGAACAGGCACTGTCGGCCGTCGTCTTCTGGACCATGGGCAGCCTCACCAAGGCCACCTGGCCGAAGATCTGGGTGACGCTCACCGTTCTCCTGGCTGCCCTTCCGCTCTTTGCCCGCAATGCCTGGGCGCTGACGGCCATCCGCCTCGGCGAGGACAAGGCGGCAAGCTTCGGCGTCAATGTCCGCCGCATCCGGCTGGAAACCATGCTCGTCGTCTCGCTGCTTGCCGCGGTGCCCGTAAGCTTCGTCGGCACGATCGGTTTCGTCGGCCTCGTCGGCCCGCACATCGCGCGCATGATTCTCGGCGAGGATCAGCGCTTCTTCCTGCCGGGCTCGATCCTTTCGGGCGCATTGCTGCTCTCGCTGACCTCGATCGTCTCGAAGTCGATCATCCCAGGCGTCGTCTTCCCGATCGGCATCATCACGGCGCTGGTCGGCGTGCCCTTCTTCTTCTCGCTCATCCTCTCGAACAGGAGCCGGTCGTGGTAGCGCTTCAATTGCAGTCGGTCGGCGCCTTTCACGGCCGCAAGCTCTTCGTCGAAGACGTAACGACGCCGGTGATGAAATCAGGCGAAGTCGTCGCCGTCATCGGCCCCAACGCCGCCGGCAAGTCGACGCTTTTCAAGCGCATCACCGGCCTGCTCAAAGGCCCCGGCCATGTCGTCGTCGAAGGCTCGAAGGCGAAGAACGCCATCAGTTACATGCCGCAGGATACGTCGGCCAATGCGGTGCTGACCGTCTACGAATCCATTCTCCTCGCCCGCAAGCAGGGCCAGTCCTGGGCCGTCGGCGACAGCGACCTGCGCTTCATCGACGAGATCATGGCAGCACTGGACATCACCGCCATCGCCTTCCGCGATCTCGGCGCCCTCTCCGGCGGCCAGCGCCAGCTCGTCTCAATCGCCCAGGCGCTCGTCCGCGAACCCGAAATCATGCTGATGGACGAACCCACAAGCGCCCTCGACCTCCACCGCCAGATCGAAGTCCTCGACTTCATGCGCCGCCAGGCCCGCGCCAAAGGCATGCTCGTGCTCATCGCCATCCACGACCTCAACCAAGCGCTTCGCTTCGCCGACAAGGTGCTGGTCATCGCCAACGGCCGCATGCGCGCCTGCGGCGCGCCGAGGGACGTGGTCACAGCCGAGATGCTGCGGGAGATCTACCGGGTGGAAGCCCGAGTGGAGAAATGCTCACTGGAATACGACCATGTGATCGTGGATGGGACGGCGCATTGACCCAAGAGAGCCTCATCCTAAGGGCGTCAATACCCAAGAGAGCCTTATCAGGATGAGAGTGGATGGGCATACAGTAAGGCACCCCCTCTGTCCTGCCGGACATCTCCCCCACAAGGGTGGAGATCGGCTGGGCGAGATGGCTTCCCCAAACAACTAAAGCATAGTGATTGTCGCTGCCGTTCGAGAGAGGGCAATGGTCAAACCTCTTGCCAATCTCCCCACCTGTGGGGGAGATGTCCGGCAGGACAGAGGGGGTGCCACACGGCACGCCGGCCAAGGAGAAAGAAACTGTCTTGCGCCCAAGAGAGCCTCATCCTGAGGTGCCCCGCAGGGGCCTCGAAGGACGAGGCGGGCACTCCATCACCCCACCCCGTCAGTCGATCAATCGCTGCGCCGTAAACTTGTCCGTAACAAGCATGTCGATCACCCCAACACGCAGCGCGCCGGCGATCGCATCGGTCTTCTTGGCCCCGCCGGCAAGAGCAATCACCCGGTCCACCCGCTCGAGATCCTCGAGCGGCAGCCCGATGACCCGATCATCAAGCGGTGTCTTGACCGGCTTGCCGTTCTTGTCGAAGAAGCGAAGCGAGATATCGCCGACGGCGCCCGCTTCCGCGAGGTCGGAGAGTTCGCGGGAGGAAAAGATGTTGCCGGAGCGGGCGAGAAGTTCGGATGGTTCGACGGCTCCGATGCCGACGATTGCAAGCGTTATGCTGCCGAAGAGGTCCATCGTCTCGCGGACGAACGGGTCGGCCTGCATCAGAAGTTTTGCCTCCCTTGACGTCGTCACGCCCTGTACGGGGAGCAGTTTCGGCTCGGCGCCGGTCAGCCGTGCAAGCCGCGTGGTCAGCTGTGTCGCATGCGTCTGCACCGAAGGATCGCCCATGCCGCCAAGGGTCTGGACGACGTATTTCACCTGAGCGCTCTTCGAAGGATGGATGTTCTCGACCATCTTGAAAATGGTCTGGCTCCAGCTCGAAACGCCGATGATCTCTCCTGGCGAAAGCGTCACCTCCAGGAGATGGGCCGCTGCCTCTCCGATACGGGCCATGATGGCGCCATCCCGATCTTCCGTGCACTCGACGACGATCGCCTCCGGCAGACCGTATTTCTCGCGAAGCGCGCCCTCGAGCTCGCTATAGGTGCCGACGGGAGGAATCACGCTGGTTCTGACGATATCCTCAGCCTCGGCGCGCTTCAGCATGCGCGACACCGTCGCCTGCGACAGGCGAAGGTGCTCCGCGATCTCCGCCTGTCGCCGCCCCTCTATGTGGTACATCTGGGCGACCCTTGAAATGAGGCGGAGTTCGTTGAGGCGAGTCATCGCTAATCCCAGAGTGAATTTTTATTCACCTTTAGCCTGTGTTTCGCAGGACGTCGAGCGGGCGAGCGCATCATTCCAGGTATCGAGAAGCAACCCACGATCAACGGGCTGCGGCTCGATGGTTTGCGTGTTTCGCGGCAACTCCGCGACAATCGGGAGATCGCTCCACAAGCCGAGCGACAGCCCCGCCAGATAGGCAGCACCCAGAGCCGACGCCTCGGGTGCTTCGCATTGGATCACGGGATGTTCGATCAGGTTCGAGACACACTGCATCAGGAAGCGGTTCTGGCTCGGTCCGCCATCCACATAAAGCGCGCCAAGTTCGCCGCCGCTCTGCGTCCGCATGGCCGCGATCACGTCATGCACTTGGAAGGCGATGGAATCGGTTACCGACCGGGCCATTTGCGCACGTGTCGTATTGAAGTTGATCTGGGAGAACAGCGCGCGGGCATCGGCATTCCAGTAAGGGGCACCCAGTCCCACGAATGCCGGCACGAAGCCAGGGCCGCCCGGCTCGGCACTCGCCGCAAGTTCCACGAGAGCCGCCACGTCAGTAAGGCCGAGAATATCGGCCATCCAGGGAAGACTGGCGGCGCAAACGAGAATATTGCCTTCGAAAGCGAAAGTCGGCTTTCCCCCGATACGCCATGCGACTGTGGTCGTGACGCCGTTGCGCGGGGGAATGAAGTGCGAAAGCGTCGTCATGACCGAAGAGCCAGTCCCGAAGGTCACCTTGCCGTCGCCCGGCTTGAATGCCCCATGACCGAACAGGGCGGCGTGGCTGTCTCCGATCGCGGCCATGATCGGAGTACCGTCAGGCACTCCCGGCAATCCTTGCGTTCTGCCGAAATCGGCGGAGCTGTCGAGCACCTCGGGCAGCAGTGCGATATCGACGCCGAAAATCTCGCCGAGTTCCTCGCTCCATCTCTGCTCCCGGAGATCGAACAATTGGCTTCTCGCGGCATTCGAAGCGTCGCAGGCATGTCGGCGCCCGCCCGTCAGGCAGTGGACGAGCCAGCTGTCGATCGTTCCGAGCCGCACCGATCGCCCGGCCGGAATACGGTCGAGCAGCCAGCGGAATTTCGAACCCGGAAACATCGGGTCCAATGGCAGGCCGGTAAGCGCCTGCACCCGGTCAAGGCGACCTTCGGCAATCAGACGTTCGCAATCCTGCGCCGTTCGGCGGCACTGCCAGCTGACCACCGGCCCAAGCGCCTCTCCCGTATCGGCGTCCCAGGCGGTGACGGATTCGCGCTGGTTGGAAATGGCCACGGCCTCGATAACAACATCGGGGCCGGCCTTCAGGCAGACGTCGACCGCTTCGCGGACCGATGCGTAGAGCCGGCGCGGGTCCTGTTCGACCCAGCCCGGCCTGGGATAGGAGATGCCAACGGGCGCCGCCCCCCTGCCGACGATCTCTCCCTTCTCGGAAACGAGAACTGCCTTTGAATTGGTCGTGCCCTGGTCGATTGCCAGAATTGCCCGCATTCTATCCTCCCCGGATCAGGTGACGGCCGAAACGGCAAAAGCGTATCAGCCGCCATGATCCCATTACTTGCGCTTGATCAGCGCCTGCGCGGCGTCGGCGATTGCGGACGGCGCCATCCCGAATTCGTCGAGCAGGAACTCTGCCGAACCTGTGGGGGCATAGACGCCGGGAACGCCGAGACGTTTCATCGGCACCGGGGCATTGTCGACCACCACTTCGGCGACGGCTGAGCCGAGCCCGCCAAAGATCGAATGCTCTTCGGCTGTGACGATCGCTCCGGTTTCCCTGGCAGCAGTGATGATAGCCTCCTCGTCGATGGGACGAACCGTCGCGAGATTGAGCACCCTGGCATTGATGCCGCGCTCAGCGAGGATTTCGGCCGCCTTCAGAATGCGATGCGTCAAAGTGCCGTTGGCGATGAGCGTGACGTCGGACCCCTGCCGAAGGAGATTCGCCTTGCCGAGTTCGAACTTATGGCCTTCCGGAAGCAGGTCCGGCACGCCGACCCGTGACAGGCGCAGGAAACACGGCCCGTCATAACTCGCGGCCCAGGCAACGGCAGCGGCGGTTTCGATGCGGTCACACGGCGCGATGACCGGAAGATTGGGCAGAACCCGCGTCCAGGCGAAATCTTCGATCGAGTGATGGGTCGGACCAAGTTCGCCATAGGCCATGCCGGAGGAGATGCCCACCAGCTTGACGTTGGCATTCGAATAGGAAATGTCGGCCTTGATCTGCTCCAGCGACCGCCCGGTGAGAAACGGAGCGGCGGCGCAGACGAATGGAAGCCGTCCGCCATTGGCGAGGCCCGCTCCGACGCCGACCATATTCTGCTCCGCGATGCCGACATTGACGAGGCGTTCGGGAAATTTCGACTTGAAGCCGCCGAGCTTGGAGGAACCGACGGAGTCGTTGCAGACGGCGACGATCGTTTCGTTTTCAGCGGCCAGCCGCTCGAGCGTAGCAGCGAATGCGTCGCGGCAATCGTGGAGCTTGGGTGGGTTTACTGGAGCGTTCATCACAGTGCCTCCGACAATTCTGCCAATGCGATTTCGTATTGTTCTTTGCTCGGCACCTTATGATGCCATTCGACCCGGTCCTGCATGAACGAGATTCCATGGCCCTTGTTGGTATGGGCGACGATGCAATGCGGCCTTGCCCCCCGGTGTTCGAGTGCAGGAACGACTTCGCTCATCGTGTTGCCGTTGATCTCGGTGACTTCCCAATCGAAGGCTTCGAGCTTCGGGCGCAGCGGGGCGAGATCATTGGTTTCGGCCAGCGCCGCGCCCTGCTGAAACCTGTTGTGATCGATGACCAGCGTCAAGTTATCGAGCTTGAACTGGGCGGCCGCCATGATCGCTTCCCAGTTGGAACCCTCCTGCATTTCACCGTCGCCGGTGACGACATAGGTGTGAAATTTAGCACCCGAGAGCTTGGCCGCTTTCGCCATTCCGACTGCGACCGGAAGACCATGGCCGAGCGGCCCGGTATTCGTCTCGACGCCGGGAACCTTGTTGCAATTCGGATGCCCGTTCAGCCGCGAATGCGGCTGCAGGAAGGTGGAAATCTCCTCCTCCGGAATGAAGCCGCGTTTTGCGAGCGTCACATAGAGGGCGCATGCCGTATGCCCCTTTGACAGAACGAACCTGTCGCGGTCGGGATGTTTGGGCTGATCCGGCCAGACTTTCAGCACACGAAAATAGAGCGCCGTCAAAATGTCGATGACCGACATCTCCCCGCCAATATGGCCCGCGCCCGCTTCAAAGACCGCCTGGAGATCGCGCAATCGGATCTCGCGGGCGATGCGCTCAAGTTCTGTCGTATCCATGGGCTCCTCGTGTGCATAAATATTCACTATTCAATATTTTTGCACAACAAACCGATTAGTCAAGCCCCTTGGCAAGGCCGCCAGGAACATAGGCCGCCGGAAATCTTGTTGACAGCCGGAAAGCAAGTTGTTAATGAATTTTCCAGCAGGCATGAATATTTATTCTCACCTGAACGAATATCGGATACAAGCCTAAGCATAGGGAGGAGCAATGGTGGCGCTCGATATCAATGAACACAGGCTTTCGTCCGGCGCCTGGCTCGGCAAGCTCAAGGGAGCTACCGGCCCGCTCGTGGGACTGCTTGCGCTCTGCGTCTTTCTGAGCCTCAGCACGGACACGTTTCTTTCGGTTCGAAACGGCCTCAACATCCTCGACCAGATCACCGTTCTCGGCATCATGGCTGTGGGAATGACCTTCGTCATCCTGATCGGCGGCATCGATCTCTCCGTCGGCTCGGCCCTCGCGCTCGCGATGATGGTCATGGGCTGGACCGCCAACGTCGCCGGCCTGCCCCTGCCCGTCGGCATCGTCTTTGCGCTGATCGCCTCGGCGGTATCAGGCCTGATCGTCGGGCTTCTGGTGACACAATTCAGGGTTCCGGCCTTTATCGCCACTCTTGCGATGATGTCGGCCGCCCGCGGCGTTGCGAACATGATCACCGACGGCCAGCAGATCGTCGGCTTCCCCGACTGGTTCATGATGCTGGCGATCGATCGCCATTTCGGCGTCATCACAGCCACGGTCTTTCTGATGCTTGCGGTGGTTCTTGCGGCCTGGCTTTTCCTGCACTTCCGGTCCGAGGGGCGCATGCTCTATGCGGTGGGCGGAAATTCCGAAGTCGCGCGCCTTGCCGGCATCAACGTCCCGCTCGTGACGATCAGCGTCTATGTCGTGAGTGCCGTCCTTGCGGGGCTCGCGGGCGTCGTGCTCGCCGCCCGGCTGGATTCCGTTCAGCCGTCCAGCGGTCTCGGCTATGAGCTGGATACCATCGCCGCGGTCGTCATCGGCGGAACTTCCCTCTCCGGCGGCGCGGGCGGCATCGGCGGGACGCTGATCGGCGTTCTCATCATCGGCGTGCTTCGCAACGGCCTCAACCTTCTCAACGTCTCGCCGTTTCTTCAGCAGGTGATCATCGGCATCGTCATCGTGCTTGCGGTCGGCGCGGAGACCATTCGTCGGCGTCGCGCCTGATGCGCGCTGGCGGACCCGGAATTCCGCCCCGCAAGATCGGGGCGGATCAATAACCCAAGGGGGAGGACATACCCGAGGGTGCTATCAACAACGGAGGAACTACAATGAAAATTGCGCGCACCATGCTCGCGTCTGCTGCACTGCTCGGCCTCATGCTCGGCCCCGTACACGCGGCGGAACTGAAGAAGCTCGGCCTCGCCGTTGCCAACCTTCAGGCAAACTTCTTCAACCAGATCAAGCAATCGGTCGAGGCCGAAGCAAAGAAGCGCGGCATCGAAGTCATCACGGTCGACGCAAAGGGCGACGGGCCGACGCAGGTCAACCAGATCCAGGATCTTCTGACCCAGAAAATCGATGCGCTGATCTACATCCCGGCAGGTGCGGCCGCTGCAAGCGTTCCGGTCAAGCTCGCGAAAAGCGCCGGCATCCCGGTCGTCAACGTCGACCGCAACGCCGAGGGAGCACCGGGCGATACGTTCCTTGCAACGGATTCCGTCGCCTCCGCCAAGGCCGTGTGCGATTACATCCTGAAGGAAGCCGGCGGCAAGGGTAAGATGGTCATCATCCACGGCCAGAAGGGCACGACGCCGGAAGTCGATCGCTCGAAGGGCTGCGGTGAATCCCTGAAGGCATATCCTGACGTGAAGGTCGTCGCCGAGCAGTTCTCCAACATCTGGAGCCAGGACGAAGGCTTCCAGATCATGCAGAACATGCTGCAGGCAAACCCTGACGTTTCGATCGTGTTCGCCCAGGCCGACGGCCTCGCACTCGGCGCCGCACAGGCGATCAAGGTCGCCAATCCCTCGCAGAAGATCGTGGTCGGCGGCTTCGATGGCGATACGGCAGCGCTCGAAGCCCTCAGCAAGGGCGTCTTCAACGTCACGGCGACGCAGCAGACGCAGAAGATGGGCCGCGACGCGGTTGAAAATGCCGCCAAGCTTGTCGCCGGCGAAAAGGTGCCTCCGGTCCAGCTCATGGATGCCACGCTGACCACCAAGGAAAACGTGGCAGGCTTCATCGCCAACCATCCCTGATAACGTTGAGGTCTTGAGGAGGTGTGCCGTGACTGATCCCGTTCTTTCCCTGAGAGGCATATCCAAGTGGTATGGACCGCTCCAGGTTCTGAAGGATGTCAGCCTGGACGTCTATCCCGGCGAAGTGGTTGCCCTTCTCGGTGAAAACGGAGCGGGCAAGTCGACGCTGTCGGGCATCATCGCCGGGTCCCGCACGCCCTCCGAAGGATCGATGACATGGCTGGGGCAGCCTTATGCCCCGGCCACCCCAAGGGAAGCGATCGACAAGGGTGTCGTCCTGATCCACCAGGAGCTGCAGCTTCTGCCGCAGCTCTCGGTCGCCGAAAACGTCTTCATCGGACGCTGGCCGATGAAGAACGGCGTCGTCGACCGCGCCCAAATGGTTCGCCGGGCCCAGGATCAGCTCGCCCGCCTGAACCTTCACATACCCGCAACGCGGAAGGTCGCCGGCCTTTCCACGGCCAATCAGCAACTCATCGAAATCGCCAAGGCGCTGGCGCTCAACGCAAAGCTCCTGATCCTCGATGAACCGACAGCCGCCCTTGGCGGCGCGGAGACGGAAGCTCTGTTCGAGCAGGTTCGCAAGCTTCGCTCGGAAGGCGTCGGCATCGTCTACATTTCCCACCGCATGGAAGAGATCAAGCAGATCACCGACCGCATCGTCGTTCTTCGCGATGGCGAACGGGTGCAGGAATTCTCAGACAGCGCGACCCCGGTTCGAACGATCGTCGAGAGCATGGTCGGGCGCCCGCTTGACCGCCTGTTCCCCGCCCTGCCCGTTCCGACGGACCGTCCGGTCCTTCAAGTGTCCGGCCTGAGCTCGCCGGACGACTCGTTCCGTGACGTCACCTTCGAGGTGCGGGCCGGAGAAATTCTCGGCATCGCCGGGCTGGTCGGCGCCGGCCGCACCGAACTGGTGCGGGCGATTTCGGGAGCAGATCCGATCAGTGCCGGTTCGATCAAGCTCGAAGGCGAGGAACTCAGGCTGCGCGATCCGGCGGACGCGATCGCCAGAGGTATCGTGATGGTTCCGGAGGACCGCAAGGAACAGGGCCTGATCGTCGGCCACCGGATCAGCGAGAACATTGTCTACGCCAATCTCGACAAGCTCGGCCGTGGCTGGATCACACCGCGCATCAAGCGCTCCTTTGCGGAAAAGGCAGTGGCCAAGTTCGGCGTCAAGGGCCGTGCCGAGCAGTACGCCTCGGACCTATCAGGCGGCAACCAGCAGAAGGTCGTGATCGCCAAGTGGCTGATGCGCGATCCCAAGGTCGTCGTGCTCGACGAACCGACGAGAGGCATCGACGTCGGCGCCCGCGCCGGCATCTACGACATCATCGTCAATCTTGCCAAACAGGGCGTAGCGGTCATCGTCGTGAGCTCGGACCTCGAGGAAGTTCTCGGCGTCTCCAATCGCATTCTCGTGCTTGCGCAAGGCAAGCAGGCGGGGATCCTCAACCGTGACCAGGCCAATGACGTTTCGGTCATGGAACTGGCTACTATCTAAACAGACAGAGAAAGGAAGAGCGGTGTCCGACATCACTCTGAACGCCCCGAAGCTTTTCGATCTCAGCGGCCAAGTCGCCATCGTCACCGGCGCCGGAAGCGGCATCGGGCAGCGCATCGCCATCGGCCTTGCGCAATGCGGCGCCGACGTCGCCCTGCTCGACCGCCGGACCGACGACGGACTGGCGAGGACAGCCGAACATATCCGCGCCGCCGGCCGCCGCTCGATCGAGATCGCAGCCGACGTCACGAGCAAAACCTCCCTGGCAGATGCCGTGGCACGCACCGAAGCCGATCTTGGCGCGCTGACGCTCGCCGTAAACGCTGCCGGCATCGCCAACGCCAACCCGGCGGAGGAGATGGAGGAGGATCAGTATCAGACGCTGATGGATATCAACCTCAAAGGCATATTCCTCTCCTGCCAGGCCGAAGCCCGCGCCATGCTGAAGAATGGACGCGGCTCCATCGTCAACATCGCCTCCATGTCCGGCGTGATCGTCAACCGCGGGCTGAGCCAGGCGCATTACAACGCCTCCAAGGCGGGCGTCATCCACATGTCGAAGTCTTTGGCCATGGAATGGGTCGGCCGCGGCATTCGCGTCAACACCATCTCCCCCGGATACACGGCAACGCCAATGAACACCCGTCCGGAGATGGTCCACCAGACCAAGCTCTTCGAAGAGCAGACGCCGATGCAGCGCATGGCGACGGTCGACGAGATGGTGGGGCCGGCCGTGTTCCTGCTGTCGAATGCGGCAAGTTTCGTGACCGGCGTCGATCTTCTCGTCGACGGCGGCTTCTGCTGCTGGTGATGCCTGAGAAGGCTCATTGCCGGCCGCTGGAAAATGAACGGTCTCGCCTCCTCCCTGGCTGAGACCGAGGCGCTGGAGGGTAACGGGCATGACGGCGTGCGATATCGCCGTCTGCCCGCCCTTCCCGCCGATCGAACGGGCGGTTGCGCCGAGATTTGCTGTTTATTTCAGGAGACGAGGAAAGAGCATGAAACGCTTTGAGCAAAAGACCGTCGTCATCACCGGGGGCAGCCGCGGCATCGGCGCTGCCATCGCCAGGCGCTTTGCCCGCGAAGGCGCCAATCTCGTCGTCTCCGCCAATGAGGACCTGGTCCACGGCGTTGCCGAACAGATCCGTGCTGAAGGCGGCAAGGCGATCTCCTTTATCGGCGATGTCACCGACAAGGCGAGCGTCATCGCGCTCTACGATGCGGCCGAAAAGGAATTCGGCGCGGTCGACGTCTCGATCCAGAATGCCGGCGTCATCACCATCGCCCGCGTCGAGGACCTGACGGAAAACGAGTGGGACAAGGTCATGGCGGTCAATACCAAGGGCGTCTTCCTCTGCGCCCAGGAGGCCATTGCAAGAATGCGCAAGCACAAGCGCGGCGGCCGCATCATCAATACCGCCTCCGGCCAGGCCCGCGACGGCTTCATCTACACCCCGCATTACGCCGCCTCGAAAATGGGCGTCGTCGGCATCACCCAAAGCCTGGCGAAGGAAGTCGCGACCGAAAACATCACCGTCAACGCCTTCTGCCCCGGCATCATCGAGACCGACATGTGGGCCTATAACGACCAGGCCTGGGGCAAACTGCTCGGCAATTACGGCCCCGGCGAACTGATGAAGGAATGGGTCGAGGGCATCCCGATGAAACGCGCCGGCTCCGGCGAGGACGTCGCCGGCCTGGTAACTTTCCTCGCCAGCGACGACGCCGCTTACATCACCGGCCAGACGATCAATGTCGATGGCGGGTTGATTATGTCGTAGGCGTGAAGGGTGGCGGCACTGAAATTGGACGGAACCTTGACGTCATTTGCCTTTCGCTTGCCGCTCAAGGCGCTCGTCGCTGACGCTCCTCACCCCCCTCATCTGCCCTGCCGGGCATCAACCGGGGTCGAGCCACGGGTCTGGCCCGTCCTTCGGACCCCCGCTGGGGCGAAGGGGGAGCAAGACGCACGGTAGCCACACCTATTGCAACGTCTCAAATGGAGCGAGGCGCCGCCGCGTTTCCGCTTCTCCCCAGCGGGGGTCCGAAGGACGGGCCAGACCCGTGGCTCGCCCCGGTCGATGCCGGCAGGCAGATGAGGGGGCCACACGGCACACCCTTCATTGCTTGGCTTGGGTGAACGAAAGCCAAGACAAAATGCGCCCCCTCACCAACCATACGTCCGGCTGATCGAAACCCCACCATCCGCCAGCATCGCCGTCCCCGTTACGAAACTCGACAGATCCGACGCCAGAAACAACGCCGCATTGGCGATCTCTTCCGGCTGCGCCATGCGTTTCAGCGCATGCAGTCCGTTGACGAAGGCAAGCACTTCCGCCGTTGCATCCGGCGCGTTGGTGATGCTGGCAGGCGTATCGGTGCCGCCGGGCAGAAGCGCGTTAACGCGAATGTTGCGCGAGGCCAGCTCGGCGGCGAGCACCTGCACGAAACCGATCAAGCCCGCCTTGCTCGCCGCATAAGCGCCCATCCCAGGCATGCCCGCGGTGTAGCCGACGAAGGTGGAGGTGAAGATCAGCGACCCACCGCCTTTTTCCATCGCCGCCGACTGGTGCTTGGCGCCGAGAAAGGAGGCCGTCAGATTGGTCTCGATCGTCTCGCGCCAGCCCTCCACCGACAATCCGGCAACCGGCCCCATCTCACCAAGGACGCCGGCATTGTTGAAGGCGATGTCGAGCCTGCCGAAACGCGAGACTGCTGTCTCGACCAGCCTTGCCTGCAGCGCCTCGTCCCTGACATCGCCGGCAACGGCGACGGCCTCTCCGCCCTCCGCCTCGATTTCGGCGACGACGGCGTCGAGCGCATCCTGCCGCCGGCCGTTGATCACCACCTTCGCACCTTGCCGTGCAAAGACCTTCGCGGCTGCGCGGCCGATGCCCGAGCTTGCGCCGGTGACGATCGCGACCTTGTTCTTCAGAAGTGTCATGTCCGTTTCTCCTCAGTTGTTGAGGCATCTCAAATCTCAAACATCAGCCGATGCAGCCACCCGTTTCCCGCGCGCAAAAACAAAAGGCCCGATGGCAGATCGCCTCGGACGCATACGAAATGCCAGAATCACAAGATAAAATGGTCATTTGCCGTGGTTTTCACACGCGCACCTGCCGTAACGTCAGGAGCTTTGTGCGCCGCACCATCGATTTATCCCGGGTGTGACATTCATTCGATTCCCTTCATGTATCTTCCCGACTAAGAAGGGACGCACAGGTAAAGGGAATCTCTTCATGCCGCGGTCACGCAATACTGAGGGCGCCATCTATATGAGCTTGGCGATGGCCGGCTTTTCCTCCAGCGACGCACTCTCCAAATCGGTGATCGCCTATATGAATGCCGGCGAGATCATGTTTCTGCGCGGCCTCTTCACCAGCCTGCTCGTCTATCTGATTGCCCGGAAGATGGGAGCGCTGCGCTCCTGGCGCATCATACTGAAGCCGATCATCCTGCTGCGCATCGTCTGCGAAATGTTCTCCGCCGTCACCTACATCACCGCGCTCGGCATGATGCCGATCGCCAATGCCTCGGCGATCCTGCAGTCGCTGCCGCTGGTCGTCACTTTCGGCGCCGCCCTCTTCTTCCGCGAACCTGTCGGCTGGCGGCGCTGGTCGGCGATAACAGTTGGCCTCGTCGGGGTGATGATCATCATCCGCCCCGGCCCCGATGGATTCACCGCCGCCGCTCTCCTCTGCGTCGGCGCGGTGCTGACGACGGCCGGCCGCGATCTCGCCACCCGGTCGATCGACCCGGAGATTCCTTCGCTGATGATCACCGTCATCACCGCGATCTCCATCTCCTTCTTCGGCGCGTTGCTCATCCCGGTACTCGGAGGCTGGCAGCCGGTCAGCTTTACATCGCTCGGTCATCTCCTGCTCGCCTCGGTGCTGGTGCTCGTCGGCTACCAGTCGGTCATCCTTGCCATGCGCACCGGAGAAATCTCCTTCGTGGCGCCTTTCCGCTATACGAGCCTGATCTTCTCCTCTCTGCTCGGCTTTTTCTTCTTCGCCGAAGTGCCGGACAGCTGGACGCTCCTGGGCGCTGCAATCGTCATCGCTTCCGGCCTCTATACGTTCTATCGTGAGGCCAAGCGCCACGTTGCGCCCATCGCGCAGGAATCCGAGCCGCGCGCGCCGGTGTGACGAAGGTTGAGAGGCAGGATGATGGCTGAGTTCCCGTTGGACAGATCCGGCATAGCGGGCGTCGTGCTCGCCGGCGGCCGCTCGCAGCGCATGGGCCGCGACAAGGCCCGCGTGATGCTCGGGCCCGAGAGCCTGCTCAGCCATGCGCTCGCCCGGCTCGCCCCGCAGGTCCTTTCCGTTGCCGTCAATGCCGATGCCGCCAGCGGGAACGTGCCTGTCGTTCCCGACCATATTGCCGGTAAAGCCGGGCCGATGGCCGGCATCCACGCGGCAATGGTTTATGCCGCCGGCCTTGCCTCCGTCACCCATGTCGTCACCGTCTCGGTGGATTGCCCGTTCTTCCCCGCCGATCTCGTCGCCCGGCTGGCGGCCGCTATCGAACGTCCGTCGCAGATCGCCATTGCCGCCTCCGAAGGCCGCAGCCACCCGGTCTTCGGTCTCTGGCCGGTGACACTCGCCGCCGATCTCGAAGCCTGGATCGCCACCGACGAAAAGCGCCGAGTGCGCGACTTCCTCTTGCGGCATGACGTTACGGAAGTGGCATTCCCGCTGCATCCGACCCGCGCCAGCCTGCTCGACCCTTTCTTCAACATCAACACGCCCGACGACCTCGCCGAGGCGGAACGCTGGCTGGAGGCCCTTCGCACATGACGGCACCAAAAGTCTTCGGCATCGCCGGCTGGAAGAACTCGGGCAAGACGGGCCTCGCCGTCCGGCTGGTGACCGAATTCACCCGCCGCGGCTACAGGATCTCGACGATCAAGCACGCCCATCATGATTTCGACATCGACAAGGTCGGCGCCGACAGCTACCGCCACCGCCAGGCCGGCGCCCACGAAGTCACCATCGTCTCCGGCACCCGCTACGCCATCATGCACGAATTGCGCGGCGCTCCCGAACCCGCCTTCGAGGAGATTCTCGCCCGGCTTGCCCCCTGCGATCTCGTCCTGATCGAGGGCTACAAGCGTGAGCCGATCCCGAAGATCGAGGCTCGCCGTCTCGAAGCGGCAAATCGCACGCCGCTCGCCCCGGATGATTCCCACATCGCAGCGATAGCGGCCGACCATCCCGTCACGGACACCGCCCTGCCCGTCTTCGACCTCGACGACACCACCGCCATCGCCGACTTCATCGCAGAGATCGTCGGTCTTGAGCCTCGGCTCGGAAACCACTAGCTGGCCGATTTGAGAGGCAGATCCGTCTCGCTCGCCAAGGCTTTGAGAATTTCCTTCGCAAGCTGGGCCTGGTTGTAGGGTTTTGCCAACCTCGGAAGATCGACCTCGGCGCCGGCAGGCAGATCGGCATAACCCGTTGCCAGCACGATCGGCAGCGCCGGCCGAATGGCCCGCACCGCCTGGGCGAGCTGCGCACCAGTCATGCCGGGCATCGAATAGTCGGTAATCATCACATCGAAATGCCCGCCGTTTCTGACCAGCTCCAGCGCCTGCGCGCCCGAATTTGCTTCAACGACCTCATGGCCGAGATCTTCGAGCATCTCGACGGAACTCATCGCAATCAAGGTATCGTCGTCGACCAGCAGGATCTTCAGCTTCGATGCGGCTTGCGCAAGGGGTAATTCGGTTTCGATAGGTTCTTCAGGACGCCGTTCGGTCGCGGGAAGCCACAATTCGGCAGTCGTTCCCACTCCGAGTTCGCTCGTCAGGCGAAGCGCGCCATTGAGCTGAACGGCAAGCCCATGGATCATCGACAGGCCCAGGCCGGTGCCCTTTCCGAGTTCCTTGGTCGAGAAGAAGGGATCGATGGCTTTCTTCAATGTCTGCGCGTCCATCCCGGTGCCGTTGTCGGTCACGCCGAGAACGAGGTAGGTACCCGCATCGAGATCGCGGCCGCTGCGGAGGACCTGCTCTTCGCGCAGCGATATCGACAGAGCTCCTCCCTCCGGCATGGCATCGCGCGCATTGACGGCAAGGTTGAGCAGCGCCAGCTCGACCTGGTTGGCATCGACCAGCGCCGGCGGAAGCGACGGCGGAAACACCGTCTCGATGCTGACTGACGACCCGACCGAGCGGCGCAACAGATCGTGCATGCCGGAAACCAGCTCGGTCAGATCGACCGGCTTCACCTGCAAATCCTGCCGCCTGGCGAAAGCCAGGAGACGCTGCGTCAGGGCCGCCCCGCGGCGGGCGCCCTGAAGGGCGCCTTCGACCAGACGCGTCGCCTTCCGGTCTCCCGTCACATGCTTGCCGAGCAGTTCGAGATTTCCGAGAACGACCATTAGCAGATTGTTGAAATCATGTGCGACGCCGCCGGTCAGTTGGCCGATCGCTTCCATCTTCTGCGAATGGCGAAGCTGCTCCTCGGCCTTTTCACGTTGGGCAACCTCCTCGAGCAGGCTCTGATGGGCGGCATGGACCTCACTGGTGCGTTCCCTCACCCGCTCTTCGAGGCGCTCATTGAGCCGCCTGAGGTTCTCCTCGCTCGTCTTTCGCGCTGTGGTATCGGAGGAAACGCCGACGAGTTTTTTTGCCGAACCGTATCTGTCCGTATGGAGCTGCGCACGCACCTCTGCCCAATGCGGCGACCCGTCCGGCCAGATCGTCCGGTGTTCGATCGAATAGTCGCATCCGGTATCAAGCGTCCGGTTCAGGCTCGTTTCCACGAGGCCGCGATCATCGGGATGAATGCTCGCCATCAGATCGTCATAAGAAAACTCTTCGTCCGGCCCTCGGCCGAAGATGGCCTTGCAGGTATCGGAGGCAAACAGCCTCATGGAAGATAATTCCAGCTCCCACGCACCGAGACGCCCCGCGGCAAGCGCCGTTTGCAGCCGCCGCTCCCCTTCGCTGAGCGCATCGAGCTGGCTACGCGCCTCGTATTGACGCAGACGTCCCTTTAATGCGGTCCGGGCGATACTGACGAACGAGGTCGCATGGAACGGCCGTTCGAGGAAGGTGACATTTCCGAGCACTTCGGAAAGCCTGGCGGCGGACGGATTTCGTTCAGGCCCGCCGCCCCGCGTGGTGAGAACGATGAACGGTAGATCCGACCAGCTCGGTTGCGTAGAAACCCAGGCTGCGATCGGCTTTAAATCGCCCCAGCGAACCGCCTCTTCGGTCAGGACACAAAGCGCGATGTCATCGTCGAGCAACGCGGAGAACATCGGAAGGTCGGGCGCGGTAACCGATGTCAGACCGGCCTCCTGGACCAGGGAAATGGCCACCAGGGCATCACGGCCGGCGGGGGTGTAAAGCAGCGCCTTTGGTGTGCCGGAATTAGGAATCGCCGCCATCCCCGTCATTGCTCGACAGGAGCGGCGCTGTGTCTGAGACGAATTCCGGAACGCCGCGAAGCACGCCTTGGAACCCGACGAGAGGCTCTCCGAATGTCAGACCCGCACCGTCGATGCGATATTCCCGGATGGAGTTCTCATGAGAGCCGGTCCTCTTCTTGATCACCGAGACTGCCCGCCGCACCCTTCCCGCAGCCTCGAAGTAGCGCAGGAGAACGACAGTATCGGCGAGGTAGGTGACATCGACAGGCGCCTTCATGTCGCCGACCAGCCCGTGCTGAGCAACGGTCAGAAAGGTGTTTGCACCCTGCCTGTTCAAATATTGCAGCAGCTCGTGCATATGGAGGATCAGGGAATTCTCGTCAGGCATCGAAGCCTGGTAGCCGTTGATGCTGTCGATGATCACCGTCTTGGCGCCGGACTTGTCGACGCAGTCCCGCACACGATGCGCGAATTCGCCCGGCGACAATTCAGCGGCGTCGAGCTGCTCGATGTGAACGAGACCTGCGTCTCTCATCGCCTCGAGATCCATTCCAAGCGCTCTTAGCCGCGCGAAAAGCAGCCCAAGCTCCTCGTCAAAGATAAAGGCCGCCGCCTTCTCGCCACGTGCGACCGCCGCTGCCAGGAACTGAAACGAAAAGGTGCTTTTGCCGGTCCCGGCAGGGCCGAGGATGAGCGTGCTGGAACCTCTCTCCAATCCGCCGCCGAGCAGGAGATCCAGTTTCGCAATACCGCTGGAAATTTCGTCGCGTAGGTAGTTCGATCTGTGTTCTGCGGCGACGAGCCTGGGAAAGACGACGACACCGCCGGTCTGGATGGTGAAATCGTGGTAGCCGCCGCGGAAGGCCTGGCCGCGATATTTAATGATTCTCAGGCGTCGCCGTTCGGAGCCGTAGCCGGGCGCCAGCTCTTCGAGATGAATGACCCCATGCACGACGCTGTGCACCGTCTTGTCGAGCACATCGGACGTCAGATCGTCGAGCAAGAGAACCGTCGCCCCTTGCCGCGCGAAATAATGCTTGAGGGCGAGAATCTGCCGGCGGTAACGCAGCGAGCTTTGCGCCAGCAACCTTATCTCCGACAGGCTGTCGAGGACCACCCGGCTTGGCTTGGTCCGCTCGAAAGCGGCAAAAATCTCTTTGGTGGTCTCCCCAAGTTCCAGGTCCGACGAATAAAGCAGGCTCTGCTGCTGATCGGAATCCAGCAGGCTTTCGGGAGGAACGACTTCGAAGACTTCGATATTGCCGTCGATGACCATGCCGTGCGACGCAGCACCAGCCCGCAATTCGCTCTCGGTTTCCGAGAGCGTGATGTAGAGCCCCCGCTCGCCAAGCCGCGCGCCTTCGATCAGGAATTGCAGCGCGATCGTGGTCTTGCCCGCTCCTGGATTCCCCTCCAGGAGAAACACATGGCCCGTGGAAAGACCGCCCGCCAGAATTGTGTCCAAACCGGACACTCCAGTCCGAGCTTTCGTGGCAGGCATAGCAGTATTCATTCATTGTTTCCTTCAGTTTTAATCTGAAGTAGCGGCGGCCGATAGAATGTCAAATCGCCCGCCCGGTATGATTTGGCGGGCTTCAAAGAGTTCTGGCAGTGTGCTTGGACAGGCCTCGGAAGAGATCTGCACAGGTTGGCGACGTCCGAAAAATCAACCTCTATCCCGATGGCGAAGAGCATCGACGACGAGCGCGAAAGCGGCCGAGGCATGCCGGCGGCTCGGATAATAGAGGTGGTAACCCGGAAACGGTGCGCACCAGTCCCCCAGCACACGCACCAGCCGCCCGTCGGCGAGATATGCCTGCACGGCATCCTCCGGCATGTATGCCAGCCCCGCTCCGGCCAGCGCCGCGTTCAGCCGCAGCGTGATGTTGTTGAACACCAACTGTCCCTCGACGCGAACCTTCAGCTCGTGCCCATCTTTCTCGAATTCCCATGCATAGATGCCGCCATAAGTCGGCAGGCGCAGGTTGATGCAGTTGTGGTCCATAAGGTCTTCCGGCCTTGAAGGTTTCGGCCGTCTTTCGAAATAGGCGGGAGCGCCGACCACGGCCATGCGCATGTCAGGGCCGATGCGCACCGCGATCATGTCCTTCGCCACCTGCTCCCCCAGCCGCACGCCCGCATCGTAGCCTTCGGCGACGATGTCGGTCAGACCGTAATCGACGATGATCTCGACATTGATATCGGGATAATCAGGCAGAAGTTTTTCCAGGGCCGGCCAGAGCACGACCTCCGCGGCATGCTCGCCGGCATTGAGCGGATGGTGCCTGCCGGTTTCTCCCGGAAGGCGCTGAGGGCCGCGAGTTCGGTCTCGATCTCGTCTATCCGCGGGCCGATGGTGGCGAGCAGGCGCTGACCCGCTTCCGTCGGCGAGACGCTGCGCGTCGTGCGCGTCAGCAGTCGCAGCCCGAGCCGCTCCTCCAGCCCCCGGATGGTGTGGCTGAGCGCCGATTGCGATACGCCGAGCTTCCCCGCCGCCTTCGTAAAACTCTGCGCGCGGGCAACGGCTAGAAAGACGGTTAGATCATCAATGGTCGGGCGCGGCATTTATGAAACTTTCTCATAGGTCCTTGCCGGAGATACCATCTAATCCAGGCTAAAGCCACGCGCTACCTATCCTGTAACGCGGACGATCCTGTCCGAACGGCAGAGGGAAGCACGATCATGGAAATCAAACGAAACGGTTCGCAGCCTTCGGCCAGGGGGCCGGAAGACTGGTTTACCGGCAGGGTGCGCATCGACCCTCTGTTTTCCGTCACCGATGCCGCTCGCGCCGCCGGCGCCAGCGTCACCTTCGAGCCCGGCGCCCGCACCGCCTGGCACACGCATGCGCTCGGCCAGACGCTGATCGTCACGGCGGGCTGCGGCCGCGTCCAGCGCGAAGGCGGTCCCGTCGAGGAGATCCGCCCTGGCGACGTTGTCCGGTTCGCGCCGGGCGAGCGGCACTGGCACGGCGCGGCGCCGACGACCGCGATGACGCATATCGCCATCCAGGAACAGCTCGACGGCAAGGTCGTCGACTGGATGGAGCATGTCACCGACACGGAATATCAAGGCTGAAAGGAAACGGCGATGCAGATGCGTGAACTCGGAAAGAGCGGGCTTCAAGTCTCGGCCATCGGCCTCGGCTGCATGGGGCTGAGCTACGGTTACGGGCCGGCGACCGGCCTGCAGGAAGCGATCGCCTTGATCCGGCAGGCTTTCGAACGCGGCGTGACCTTCTTCGACACCGCCGAAGCCTATGGCCCCTACAAGAACGAAGAGCTGCTGGGAGAGGCCCTGGCGCCATTCCGCGACGAAGTGGTGATCGCCACCAAATTCGGCTTTGACTTCGACGCCAATGGCGGCCAGAGCGGTATGAACAGCCGGCCGGAACAGATCCGCGCCGTTGCCGATCAGGCGCTGAAACGCCTGAAGACCGACGTCATCGACCTGTTCTACCAGCACCGTGTCGATCCCGATGTTCCGATCGAGGATGTCGCAGGCACCGTCCAGGCGCTGACTTCAGAAGGCAAGGTGAAGCATTTCGGCCTGTCGGAAGCAGGCGTCCAAACGATCCGCCGCGCCCATGCCGTTCAGCCGGTCACGGCGCTGCAGAGCGAATATTCGCTCTGGTGGCGCGAACCGGAGCAGGAGATCCTGCCGGTGCTCGAAGAACTCGGCATCGGCTTCGTTCCGTTCAGCCCGCTCGGCAAGGGCTTCCTCACCGGCGCGATCAGCGAGACGACCACCTTCGACAGCAAGGATTTCCGCAACATCGTGCCGCGCTTCTCGCCTGAGGCGCGAAAGGCCAACCAGGCCCTCGTCGATCTGCTTGCCGATATCGCCGCGCACAAGAAGGCCACCTCCGCTCAGGTCGCCCTCGCCTGGCTGCTGGCTCAGAAACCCTGGATCGTGCCGATCCCTGGCACCACCAAGCTTCATCGGCTGGAGGAAAACATCGGGGCTGCGCAAGTCGAACTCACGGCCGATGATCTCGCCAGCATCGAAAGCGCCCTCGCCACGATCAAGGTGGAAGGCGATCGTTATCCCGCGCATCTGCAGGCAAGGGTCAATCGTTGATGTGAGAGGCGGCCGCCGTGACGAGCCCCGCCAGCGGCGAAGGCTCCTGCGAGCCCACGTCATAGATACACGGGGCCGCGAAGACCGCCGCTCCCAGAATGCAGATGATCATCAATCTCATCAAATCCTCCATTGGCGAGGCCGGCGGCCTCGCCCTTGTGGTTCTACCTTCGGCGAGCCGCCGCACCGATCAGGCGACGATCAAGTCGACATCAATATTGCCGCGTGTCGCCTTCGAGTAAGGGCAGGTCTGATGAGCCTCCTCGATAATCGCCTTGGCGACATTGGCCTCGATCCCCGGCATGCTGACTTTCAGCCGGGCCTGCAGGAAATAACCGCCATTGCCCGTTCCGAGATCGACCTCGGCGTCGACGGCAAGATCGGCCGGCAGCTTGACCTTCTGGTTGGCGGCGGCAAAACCGATCGCGCCGATGAAGCAGGCCGACCAGCCGGCGGCAAAAAGCTGTTCGGGATTGGTGCCGGCGCGGTTGCTGCCGGGAGGCGACAGCTTGATGCTCAGTTCCCCATCATCGCTGTGTGAAGCGCCTTCGCGCCCGCCTGTGGTGTGGGTCTTGCCGGTATAAAGAACCTTCTCGATCTTGGTCATGAAACACTCCTTTGTTGCGTCGCTTGCTGCGACTGGGCCGCATCATGCGGCTGGGTTGACGGAGTGTGGTTTGACCGGCGGATGTATCGACGATGTTTCTGAAATTCTCCGAAATGTCACAGAATGTAGCGCCGGCCATTCCGTACATCTTGCCTTACAAATACCATGCGTTTTTCTCGCACGACGGTATGTCACCGAATGGTGATTTCCGCAGCCAGCCCGCCGCCGGCCCGATTGTAGAGCCTCAGCGATCCGCCGATCTTGGCCGTCAGCTGCTGGGCGATCGCCAGCCCGAGGCCGGTGCCGCCGGTCTCCCGGTTGCGGGATTGTTCGAGCCGGAAGAATGGCTGCATGGCCGCTTGCAGCATGTCGTCCGGAATTCCAGGCCCACGATCCATGACGGTGACGACGAAGGCATTATCTGCGCCGCGCTCGACGCTGATCTCGGCGGCGCCGGCAAACTTCAAGGCATTGTCTATGAAATTCGACAGGATGCGGCGAAGGGCGTGCGGCTTGGTGAAGGCGGCGCCCTCGACCAGCCCGATCACCGTGACGGCCTTTCCCGTGTCCTGATAGTCGTAGGCTATGCTGTCGATGAACGAGGCGAGATCGATGCGGGCGTTCTTCTCCCCGCTGCCATGGGCGCTGCGCGCATAGGCTATTCCGTCCTGGACGAGACGCTGGATCTCGGCGAGATCATGCACCAGCTTGTCCTTCTCGGGCGACTCGTCCGCCATGTCGGCGCGCAGCCGCATTCGGGTGATCGGCGTCTGCAGGTCGTGCGAGATCGCCGCCAATATCTGGACCCGCTCTTCGAGATAGTGGGCGATCCGCTCCCGCATCGCGTTGAATGCCCTTGCCGCATGCGCGACCTCGCTCGGCCCGGCCTCGCTCAAACCGGGACCGTTCTTATCGGGATCGAGCGCATCGGCAGCGGCGGCAAGTTCGCCGAGCGGCCGGATCGCCTGTCGAACCGCAAACCAGGTGCAGAGAATGAGCAGCGCCATCTGGATCGCGAAGACATAGGGCAGCCATGCGGCGATCGGCATGACGCCCTTCGGCGTGACATCGATCGTCAGGGGCGTTCCGTCGCTCAGCGTCAGATGCGCCTGCAGCCGGTTCACCTCACCTGGAATCCGTTCGATGCGGATCGGAAAGCGATGCCCGACGGCCGCCTCGATCTTTCCGGCGATCTCCCTGCCCTTGCCGGACGTGTCAGGCACACCAGCCAGGCCGGGCCCGAGCTCGAAGCGGTAGTTGCCGCGGCTCAGCCAGTCCAGAAGGCCGCCGCGCTCCCCTGGCGGAAGCCGGTCGAGAACGGCAATCGAGGTTGCGACGTCGTTCTCCAGCGTGCCGAGCATCACCGCCTTGGCCGACATATAGCGCTCCATGTAGAGAACGCTGAAGGAGAGCCCGTAAGCCAGGGCCAGACCGATAAACAGAATGAGAAAGATCCGCGATCGCAGCGTGCTCGGCCACATCAGGCCCGACAGGATGGGAATACCGGCTTTCATCGGCGCGGCTCCGAGATTTCGACCGGAACCGAGAAGACATAACCTTCGCTGCGCACCGTCTTGATGTAGCTCGGCTCGCGCGCATCGTCCCCCAGGCGCTGCCGCAGACGGCTGACGAGAAGATCGATCGAGCGATCGAAGAGCTCTGCATCGCGCCCCTGCGTCAGGCTCAGAAGCTGGTCGCGGTTGAGCACACGCTGCGGATGGTCGATGAAGACGCGAAGCAGGCGGTATTCGGCGCCGCTCAGCGCAATCGCGGTCCCCTCCTTGTCGAGCAGATGACGAGCGACCGTATCGAGCCGCCAGTCGCCGAAGGTCAGCAATTGTCCCGCCTCGCTGATCTGCAGGTTGGGCGGCAGCATGCGCGTGCGCCGCAGCACCGCCTTGATGCGGGCGAGAAGCTCGCGTGCGGCGAAAGGCTTGCCGAGATAGTCGTCGGCGCCCATCTCCAGCCCGAGGATCCTGTCCATCTCGTCGGTACGAGCCGTCAGCATCAGGATCGGGATCGCCTTGTGCCGGCCGGCGCGCAATTCGCGGCACAGCACCAGCCCGTCATCGCCGGGCATCATCACGTCGAGCACGATCAGGTCGACGGCATTGGCTTCCAGAAAACTGCGCATCTGACGCCCATCCGCGGCAACGCTGGCCCTCAGGCCGTTCTTCTGCAGATAGCCCGAGACCAGCTCGCGGATTTCACGATCGTCGTCGACGACCAGGATGTGATCGACATGATCCATATTTGCCTATTCCTCAACGATCGAGGCCACGCCACCGCTTCGTTCGCATCGAGGCGCCGGACGCGACCTACGCATATTCCGCCGGCCCGGGCAACGAGCCTCGAGAGCACGATGCCGAAAAGTGTGAGCGGTTTTCGGACGACATCACGCTCTAACTGTTATAGCACCGATCAGAAGCGATCGACGTCGATGACCGCCTGGGCAAAGGCCTGCGGCGCCTCCTGCGGCAGGTTATGGCCGATGCCGCCGCCGATCGTGCGATGCTCGTATTTGCCGGAGAATTTTCCGGCATAGGCGGAAGGCTCCGGATGCGGCGCACCGTTTGCATCGCCTTCCATGGTGATCGTCGGCACCGAAATCATCGGCAGCGCGGCGAGCTTCCTCTCATAGGCATCGTACTTCGCCTCGCCTTCGGCAAGCCCCAGGCGCCAGCGGTAATTGTGGATGACGATCTCGACGTGGTCGGGATTGTCGAAGGCGGCAGCGGACCGGTCGAATGTCGCATCGTCGAAATTCCACTTCGGCGATGCCGTCTGCCAGATCAGCTTTGCGAAATCGTGCGTGTTGCTCTGATAGCCCAGGCGGCCGCGTTCGGTGGCGAAATAGAACTGATACCACCAGGCAAGTTCGGCCTTCGGCGGCAGCGGCTTCTGGTTGGCCTCCTGGCTGCCGATCAGGTAGCCGCTGACCGATACCATCGCCTTGCAGCGCTCCGGCCAGAGCGCGGCCATGATGTTGGCGGTCCGCCCGCCCCAGTCGTAACCGGCAATGACAGCCTTTTCGATCTTGAGCGCGTCCATCAGGGCGATCATATCGGCGGCAAGCGCCGAAGGCTGGCCGTTGCGCGGGGTCTTGTCATCGAGGAACCGTGTCGTGCCGTAGCCGCGCAGATAAGGCACGATCACCCTGTAGCCGGCAGAGGCAAGCAGCGGCGCGACATCGACGAAGCTATAGATGTCATAAGGCCAGCCGTGCAGCAGCAGCACGACCGGACCATCCGCCTTCCCCGCCTCGGCATAACCGATATCGAGCACATCGGTTTTGACCTGCTTCAGCGCTTCGAACGAGGTGTTGGTTCCGGCCGTCACGTCAGGCAGCCCTGCGCTGGACGACTGCGGCTGTTGGGCTGCGGCCGCGCCGGCCACGCCGAATTCGACGGCTGCAAGCGCGATTGCCGTCATGCCGAAGAAGCGGCGGCGGTGATGGTTGATTTGCTCTGACATCGGTCTCTCCTGTCGAATGGATCACGGCGTTCAGATGACGTCCGGCTTGTATCGCCCATATGTCGCAGGCTGCGGTTTTTGAATGCGAATGTAACCTCCGCCCGCCGAGATACATTCCGATACAAACGCGCTGCCTCGACAGGGCATCCGGCCTCTCCGGATAAGGCCGTTTGTATTCTTTTGTATCGCCCGCACTCAGCGCAATAGTTCGGTACATTTTCCCGTCGAACCAGACACATCGGGGATACCTCCGCCCGGCTATTTCCCAGCCGTTGCTGGTTCAGGCCCATCGCCGTCCAGAGCCCGATCAATCGGTTTCAAAGGAAACGATGATGACACTTCTGATCATTGCCTATCTCGGAGGCGTGCTGACTATTCTCAGCCCCTGCATCCTTCCCATCCTCCCCTTCGTTTTCGCCCGCGCCGGACAGCCCTTCGGCAAGAGCACGCTGCCGATGCTGGCCGGCATGGCCGCCACTTTCGCGCTCGTCGCGACGCTTGCCGCGGTCGGCGGCAGCTGGGCCATCCGCGCCAATGAATATGGCCGCCTGGCCGCGATCGTCCTGCTCGGGCTCTTCGGAGCGAGCCTGCTGTCGCCGCGCTTCGCAAGCACGCTGGCCCGCCCGATCGTCGATGTCGGCAACAATCTTCTGAACGCCGGCGGTGGCGGACGCACCGCGCCGACGGTCAGGAGCGCGCTCATGCTTGGCGTCGCCACCGGCCTGCTCTGGGCGCCTTGCGCCGGGCCGATCCTCGGCCTCGTTCTGACGGGCGCCGCACTTCAGGGTGCCAGCCTTCAGACGAGCTTCCTACTGATGGCCTATGCCGCCGGCACTGCAACCTCGCTGGCCGTGGCCTTGCTCGTCGGCGGAAGGATATTCGCCGCCATGAAGCGCTCTCTCGGTCTCGGCGACCGTATTCGCCAGGTACTAGGCGCGGCTGTCCTGGCAGGCGTCGCCGTCATCGCGCTCGGCCTCGACACCAGCCTGCTGTCCCGCATCTCCTATGCCAGCACCGCGTCTCTGGAACAGGCCGTGCTCGACCGGCTGCATGCAAAGCCGGCCGGCGCATCTTCCGAGATGGCAAGCAAAGATGCGATCGTCGCCGCGGCCGATGCGAAGAAACCCTTCCGCAGCGACTTGCCGATCGAAGGTTATGCGCCTTCGCTCGACGGCGCCGTCGAATGGCTGAATTCCAAGCCGCTCACGTCAGAGCAGCTGCGCGGCAAGGTCGTTCTCGTCGATTTCTGGACCTATTCCTGCATCAACTGCATTCGCACCATCCCCTATGTCAGGGCCTGGGCGGAGAAATACGCCGATCAGGGTCTCGTCGTGATCGGCGTCCACGCCCCGGAATTCGCCTTCGAGAAGAAGATCGACAACGTCAGGAGCGCGGTCGGCGACTTCAAGATCGGCTACCCCGTCGCGGTCGACAATGATTACAAAATCTGGCGCGCCTTCGAGAACAGCTATTGGCCTGCCGCCTATCTGATCGATGCCAAAGGCCAGATCCGCTACCATCATTTCGGAGAAGGTAACTACGGCAGGACCGAAAAGGCCATTCAGGAGCTGCTGCGCGAAGCCGGCAGCGAAATGAAGGCAAGCGCGCCGGTCGCCCCCGACGCCAAGGGCGCGGAAGCAGCCGCAGATTTTAGGAAGCCCTGAGCGGCAAAGACCGCGTGAGTTCCGGGACATCAATCACGTTGCGGCACTGACTATTCCAGTCGGGAACGTAAGGACAGGCGCCGTCAGAAAGAACAAAAGCCAAGAACGGCTGGAAGGCCCCTCCCTATACAAGGGAGGGGCAAGATCATTACTGCTTGGCAGCGACCGGGCGAACCAGCGGCGTGACGCGGCGGATGGTGACGCGGCGGTTTTCCTGTTCCGGGCCTGATGTATTGACCTTCAGGTAGCGCTCACCATAGCCCTGCGTCGCCAGGTTCTCCGGCGCGATGCCGTAGACGTCGGAGAGCACGTTGGCGACCGACTCCGCCCGCTGGTCGGAGAGGATCAGGTTGCTCTGGTCGGAGCCGACGGCATCCGTATGGCCTTCGATCAGGAAGGTTTCGCTCGGATCCTTCTCCAGCACCTGGTTGATCGCGTCGGCCACCTTGCGCAGCGTGCGCGCCTGGGTCATCGGGATGTCGGCGCTGCCGGTCGCGAAGGTGATCGTATCGAGATCGATGCGGCGCACCTTGTCGCGGATACGGGCGGAATACTTCACCTCGTCAAGCGAATAGACACGTTCCACCTGCTCGACGGGCGGCTCCCTCAGGAACTCGTAATAGTCCCGGTCCGGATCGCTGCTGGTGTCGATGATGTAGTCGTTGAGCGGCACGCGCAGCCGCATCGGCGGCAGATCGGCGCCCGGGTCCTCGAAATAGTCGCGATCCGGATCCTCGTAGAGATCGGGCGAATAGTAGAGCACATATTCGCGCCCGCGGGCATCGACGCGTGACCGCTGGATGATGTCGCCGTAGCGGTTGCGGATCGTCACGATCCGATAGCCCTCCGGCCGTGTGATCGTCTCGCGGTAACGATCGCCCGACAGTTCCTCGTAGGTCGGCCGTTCGCCGTCGCGCAGGAACCGCCTGTCATCGTCGCTGCGCACGATCACCTGATTGTTGTACTGGATGATCACGCGGTTGTCGTCGGTACGATCGTCGATGCGCGCACCGTCGGGACGGGCAAACTGCGGCCGCGTGTCGAGCCTGGTGCCCCTCTCGCTGGTCACGGCCTCGAGCTTGATCGCCGGCGCCGCAGCGGCGGCAGGAGCCTGCGCATCGGCATCCGAGGTCGGCACCTTCACCTCCTGGCTTTCGGCGCGCAGCTTGTCGCGGTCGCGGCGACCCTCCCGCCCCTTGCTGCGGTCGGCATCCTTGTCGCTGTCGAGCACGGCTGCACCGTTCTCGACCGGCAGCACGACGGTCTCGGTGCTCTTGGCCGGATCTTCGGCGATCTTCTTGCGGCGCTCCAGCTCCTCGGGAGAAACCTTTTCCGGCGCCGGAATGGCCTGCTGCACCTGCTGTCCGCCGCTGGCATCCGGCAGCGGCTGGGCCGTGTCGGTGGAGGGCGCAGCCGGCGTTTTGCCGGCAGGCTGCTCGCCGGCGGGCTGTTCGGCGACGGGCTGTTCGGCGGCAGGCTTTGCGGCCGTGCCGTCCGCCGGCTTTTCGGCGGGCGCAGCTTCCGGAGCGGCGGCCTTGTCTTCGGTTGCCTTCTCCGCAGGTGCCGCGGCCTGGCCCTTTTTCGGCTTCGGTTCGGCAGGTGCTTCGGCTGTGGGTTTTGCCTCCGGCTTGGCTTCGGGCTTGGCCTGTTCCTCCGCCGGCGTCACCGCCTCGGGAGCGGCGGTCTCGGTCTTGGCCTTGCCCTTATCCCGGCCCTG
The DNA here is from genome assembly GCF_047445895.1 of Rhizobium sp. BR 249. NCBI lineage: Bacteria > Pseudomonadati > Pseudomonadota > Alphaproteobacteria > Hyphomicrobiales > Rhizobiaceae > Rhizobium > Rhizobium sp. BR 249. The sequence continues at coordinate 56,124 of NZ_JARWKX010000029.1, forward strand.
AGCCTTGTCCTGACCTCTTTCCCGCTTGCCGCCTTCCGGCTTGGCCTCGGGCTGGGCCTGTTCCGTCTCGGGCTGAGCCTCCTTGGCGGCCGGCTGCTGCTCGGGCGCCGGCTGAGCCTCCGGCTCGGCTTGCTCGGTCTGCTGCTTCTTCGGCTTTCTCGGCTTTTCCTGCGTTACCGGCTGCTGCTCTTCCTGCTGCGGCTCGGCCTCCGGCTGGGCTGCCTGCTTGGCTTTCCGCTGCGGCTTGCTTTCGGGCGCGGGCTCCTCCTTCGGCGCTTCGGCCTTCGGCGGTTCCGGCTCTGCCTTCGGTTCGGGCGCAGGCGCCTCCTTCCGCTCGGCCTTCGGCTTCTCGGCGGGCGCTTCCTTCGGCTGCTCGGCGGCAGGTGCCTGTTCGGCGGGGGCTTCCTCCTTCTGCTTGCGCTTCTTCTTCAGGAGTTCCTCCTCGGAGGGCGCGTCCTGCGCCACTTCGAAGCTGCCCTGTTCGATTTGCCGCACGGCGGCAGCCTCGGTCACGGCTCCGCGTGCGGCCGCCATTGCCGATGCCGGCTGCAAAGCCAGCGTAAGGGAAAGCAGCGGAAAAGCCGCGCTCGCGAACAATCTTGATTTCATGCCCATCGGGTTTCCTCGATCCTGTTTGAGCTTCCTGAAGGCCGACAGGCCCTGGTTCCGCCCCTAGCGTCGCATTGAGGCGAAACGGCGAAATGGCTAAGCGCCAGACCGCCGATTTGTTCCGGTTCTAGGAAGCCGAGCATTAACCTCACGTGAATGTCGCAGTCCGGCGCCGTTCATCTCGCCTGCGGTTTGCGCGGCAAATCGCGCGGGAATTTCTGTTGCATTTCCATGAAAAAAAGTCTGATTATCGCCGCAAGGCGGTGCCCCGTCACCGTTGAACAGCAGCCGTCAGCCAAGAGAAAAAAGCGCGACGGCTACCAACAGAGAGGATCCTCATGCATATCTCCACTCGTTTCTTCGCGGCAGCCTCGATCGCGGCGATGTCTCTCTTTGCCGGCTCGGCCATGGCCGATGGCGAGAAGTATGTGATCGGCACCGATTCGACCTATCCGCCCTTCGAATTCGTCGATGCCAGCGGCACCATCCAGGGCTTCGACATCGACATCACCAAGGCGCTCTGCGCTGAGATGAAGGCCGAATGCTCCTTCGTCAGCACCGATTGGGACGGCATCATCCCGGCGCTCAACGCCAAGAAGTTCGACATGATCGTCTCTTCCATGTCGATCACGCCCGAGCGCCTCAAGCTCGTCGACTTCTCCAACAAGTACTACAACACCCCTCCGGCCATTGCCGTGCCGAAGGATTCGAAGATCACCGACGTTGCCGGCCTCAAGGGCAAGGTGATCGGCGCGCAGACTTCCACGACGCATGCCAACTACGCCGAGAAGCACCTCGCCGACACCGAGCTGAAGCTCTATCCGACGGCTGACGAATACAAGCTCGACGTTTCCAGCGGCCGTGTCGACGCCGTCATCGACGACGTCGTCGTTCTCTCCGAATGGGTCAAATCCGACGCCGGCGCCTGCTGCAAGATCCTGACGACCCTGCCGGTCGACAAGGAAATCAACGGCGAAGGCGCAGGCATCGCCATCCGCAAGGGCGATCCGCTGAAGGAAAAGCTCAACACGGCGATCGCCGCGATCCGCGCCAGCGGCGAGTACAAGAAGATCCAGGACAAGTACTTCGATTTCGACGTTTACGGCGATTGAGAAATTCGGTATCTGGCCGATCAAGCGAATGGCGGAAGGCTTGCTCTTCCGCCATTTTTGTTTGACAAAGGTGGCAAGATCAAAACGGCAAAAGCCGTGAGGGGAATTCTCGCATGGGCGGATTGTTTTCCGCGCTGGGCTCTTTCTGGAGCTCACTTGTGCACATTTTCGATCCGCTCTGCGGACCCGTTGGCATCTTCACCTGGTTGGGTCAGTCGACGATCCTTGCCTGTGGCGACACCGGCTGGGGCGATGAGATCGCCCTCGGGCTCCAGGTCACCGTATCGGTCGCGATCGTCACCCTGCCGATCGGCCTCGCCATCGGCTTCCTCGTGGCGCTCGGCCAGCAGTCGGAGGAAAAGCCGCTGCGGCTGGCCGCCGGCATCTACACGACGATCTTTCGCGGCCTGCCCGAGCTTCTGACGCTCTTCATCATCTATTACGGCATGCAGATGCTGATCCAGTCTCTGCTGGAATTTGCCGGCTATGTCGGACCGCCGATCGAGATCAACGCCTTCCTTGCCGGTGTCATCGCGCTGTCTGTCGTCTTTTCCGCCTATTGCTCGGAAGTGCTGCTTTCGGCCTTCCGCGCTATTCCCAAGGGCCAATATGAGGCCGGAGACGCGCTCGGCCTGCATCGCGGCCGCACGCTGCGCCTGATCGTTCTGCCGCAGCTCGTGCGCATTGCGCTCCCCGGCCTGACGAATCTCTGGATGGTGCTGCTGAAGGACACATCCTACGTCTCGATCATCAGCCTTTCCGATATCCTGCGCCAGACGAACGTCGCCGTGCGCGTGACCAAGGAACCCTTCTTCTTCTACGGCATCGCCTGCTGTCTCTATCTGGTGCTCGCCATCCTCTCCTCCTTCCTGCTCGTCTATGTCGAGCGCTGGGCCAAGCGTTCGGAGGTCCGCCGATGAGCTACGCCGAAACATTGATCCCGCCGCAGCCCGCGCCCCGTGCGCGGGCGAAGCCGATGACCGCCGCGCGCCTCGCCGGCTATGTCTTCGTCGCATTTTGGGCCTTGCTGGCCGCGCTGCTGATCTTCACCGTCATCAATGGCTGGGATCTCGAGAAGTTCACCCGCTACGGGCCGCGTTATCTGCACGGCCTCTGGGTAACGCTCAGTCTCGTTGCCATTTCGGTGGTCTGCGGCGCCGTTCTGTCGCTGCCGCTTGCCATGGCGCGCCTGTCGAAAAACAGGCTGCTGAACTGGCTTTCCTATGGCTATATCTATTTCTTCCGCGGCACGCCGCTGCTCGCCCAGCTCTTCCTGGTCTATTACGGCCTCGGCGTGTTCCGCCTTCAGCTGGAAGCTGCCGGCCTCTGGTGGTTCTTCCGCGACGCCTGGTATTGCGGCCTGCTCGCCATGACCATCAACACCGCGGCCTATCAGGCGGAAATCCTGCGCGGCGCCATCGAAAGCGTCCCGCACGGCCAGCGCGAAGCAGCAGCGGCCCTCGGCATCCACAAGATCATTGCCTTCCGCAAGATCATCCTGCCGCAGGCCTTCATCGTCGCGCTTCGCCCCTACGGCAACGAGATCATCCTGCTGATCAAGGGCTCGGCCGTCGTCGCCATCATCACCGTGCTCGACCTGATGGGCGAAACCCGCTACGCCTTCTCCCGCACCTTCGACTATCAGACCTATCTCTGGGCGGCGATCTTCTACCTCACCATCGTCGAGGCGCTGCGCCATCTCTGGGCCTGGATCGAGCGCCGCCTGACCCGGCATCTGAAACGGTGATGCGCAGCACCCTGGCGCAGCTTGGCAGCACTCATCCCACGATGCTGCCAAGTTATTGAAATAAAAAAGAATATTTCCCCCGCGATACATCTGTTAAGCTTCCATTAACCACTCGCATGTTTCCATTTCACCTAGCGCTAATAAAGCGCGAGTGGGAACGAGAAGAAGCTGAATACGATGCACAAGGACATGGAAAAGCAACTGCAGGGTTACGGCCTGACGACCGCCCAGATCCTCTACCACCTGCCGGACCACCCGGCGATCCTGCAGACTTACGTCTGGCAGGACTATGACCTCGCCCCCGATTTTCCCGAGATGCGCGGTTTCCTGAAATTCTGGCAGGAAAAACTCGACGGGCCGCTGCATTCGGTCCGCTACGTCCACCGCAAGCTGATCTCGGCAACCGAGTGGCGGGCGCTGAAGGGCGAGTTCATCCTGCACTGATCAGACATGCGCCTCGCCATGGCCGAATTCGCCTTCGTCCCGGTCCGGACGCAGGGCGAAACAGAGGACACCGACGTAGAAGGTGACGACGATCGAAATGACCGCGAGGCCGGGAAGCGGCCCGAGCACGGCATTGTCGATGACATAGGTCCATGACTGCGCCTGCAGCGCCGGCGCGCCCTCCGTCTGCAGTTTCGGCGTCGAGATCTTCAGGCACCATGCAAGAAGCAGGATGAAATACATCCAGCCGTAATTGCGTTTGAGCCGTCGGTGCATCGCTTCCCCATAGCTGAGAAGAAAGCGGGGATGACGCAGGCTGTTGGCGATCACCGCGGCCCATTCGCTGCCGGCCTTAGCGTCCGGCGCCATGATCTGCGCGAAATAACAGCGCTCGATCTGCCGGATTCGAGCGCGGTAGATATCGAAGAAGCGGTAGCGCCGCGCCTCGATCATCAGAAGCAGCGTCACCAGCATCATGCCGAACAACAGCACGCCATGATGTGAGGTCGGCGTCGACAGCGACACCGAAAGCAGCGCCGCCACCACGGTGATCGCCCAGTTGGACGTCCGGTCGATGCGGTCGCGCCAGCTCGTCATCCGTCCGAGTTCGCCGCGGTAATAATGGCTGAGCGAATTGGTGATCTCGCCCGGCGTCGTGGGCAGTAGCAAGGGGCGCTCACCCTCTGCCTCGCTTGCCAGGGGCACCCTGTCTTGCTCCGCTTTCATGGCATTTCCTCCCGTCGTCTTCTTTTTGGCCATTCTGCGCCTGTCGCCACGCCATTGCAAAACATCGAAAGCCGTCCTAGAGCCATGCCTGAAAACAGAAGGACATGGACCGCTATGGCAAAGAAGATCGACGAAGAAGCCCTTGGCGAGGCCTATAACCGCGCACTGGCGCTGGAAAAGGCCGGCGATGTCGATGCGGCGGTGGCGGCCTATGAGGAAGTCCTGGCGATCGATCCGGACGACCACGGTGGCGCTGCCGTGCGCATCGCCGCGATGGGCCGTGGTGAAACCCCGGTCAAGGCGCCCGACGCCTATGTCGAAACCCTGTTCGACCAGCATGCCGAGGTCTTCGAGGACGTGCTCGTCGAGCAGCTCGGCTATCACGTGCCGATGCTGGTGCGCCAGCGCCTGCAGGCGCTCGATCTCGGGCCTTTCAAGCGGCTGCTCGATCTCGGCTGCGGCACCGGCCTCACCGGCGGCACGCTGCGCGACCTGTGCGAGGATATGACCGGCATCGACATATCGGAGAAGATGGTCGAGATCGCTCATGAAAAGGATCTCTACGAGACGCTCTTCGTCGCCGAGGTCGAGGATTTCCTCGACGACAATGACGAGGACGCCTTCGACCTCATCACCGCCACAGACGTGCTGCCCTATCTCGGCGCGCTCGAGCCGCTGTTCTTCGGCGCCGCCGAAAACCTGACGCCGGGCGGGCTGTTCATCTTTTCCTCCGAAACCCTGCCCGAGGAGATGCTTGCCGGCCGCGCCTACATGGTCGGCCCGCACCAGCGTTTCGCCCATGCCGATGCCTATGTCCGGGAACGCCTGACGGCGACCGGTTTCGAACTCGTCGAGATTTCGGATATCAACGTGCGCATGGAAGACGGTCAGCCGACACCCGGCCATCTGGTGATCGCTCGATACATCGGCTGACGGCGATAGTTGCACAATTGGCGAAGTATTTATTGCGTGATATCGCCTGATCTGATACTTAGTCGATCAGCAAACTATACCGCAACGATAGAAAGGTCGCCGCATGTCGCTCGTGTTCTATGGGCATCCGCTCGCCTCCTTCTGCCACAAGGTTCTGATCGCGCTCTATGAAAACGCGACGCCCTTCGAAAATCGTCTCGTCGATCTTTCCGACGAGGCCTCGCGCGCCGATCTCTTCCGCTTCTGGCCAATCGGCAAGATGCCGCTGCTGAGGGATGAGGCGCGCGACAGCACCATTCCCGAAACGACGATCATCATCGAATATCTCGATCACTATTATCCCGGCCCCGTCCCCCTGCTGCCGCTGGAGATCGACCGGGCGCTGCAGGTCCGCCTCTGGGACCGCTTCTTCGATCATTATGTCCAGGTGCCGATGCAGACACTCGTCAGCCATCGCCGGCGTCCCGAGGGCACGGCGGACGAGATAGAGATGGCTGCCTGCAGGGGAACGCTCGCGACTGCCTATGCGATGATCGAAAAGCAGCTGGGCGAAAGCCCCTGGATAACCGGCGAGGCTTTCACCATGGCCGATTGCGCCGCGGGACCCGCCCTCTTCTATGCTGAGACGCTGGTCCCGTTTTCTGAGGAACAGCCGAAACTTCGCGCCTATTACGACAGGCTGCTGGCGCGCCCGTCCTTCGCAAGGGCGCTGGAAGAGGCCCGCCCCTATTTCAAGTTCTATCCCTATCATGACAGGCTGCCCGCCCGCTTCCGGGATGCGGCGGGATGATCGACGGCCAGGCGGATCTCGACCGCATGTTTCACGCGCTTTCCGATCGCAGCCGCCGCGGCATGATCGACCGGCTCGGCCGCGGGCCCGCCTCCGTTACGGAGCTCGCCGCGCCGCTCGCCGTCGCCCTGCCGACCGTGATGAAGCACCTCCAGGTGCTGGAGGAGAGCGGCCTCGTGCTTTCGGAAAAATCCGGCCGGGTGCGGACCTATCGCCTGCAGCAGGATGCACTCGCCGCCGTCGAGCGCTGGGTGGAGCAGCGAAAGGCCCGCTGGACCGCCGCCTTCGACAGGCTGGACCAATTCCTCGCCGATGAAACGGAGACCCTTCCAGAATGACGACACGCTCTGCCGAACATACCACCTTCGTCATCGAGCGCCGCCTGAAGGCGCCCGTCGCCCGCGTCTTCCGCGCCTGGTCGATGCCGGAATCCAAACGGCAATGGTTTGCCTGCCACGGCGAATGGGTGCCGCTGGAATACGCTCTCGATTTCCGTCCTGGCGGCGCGGAGAGGAACTATGTCGCCGACACCGATGGCCTTCTGCACGCCTATGACGCCCATTACATCGATATCGTGCCCGATACCCGCATCGTCTATGCCTATGAGATGAAACTCGGGCAAACCCGCATCTCCGCCTCGCTCGCTACCGTCACCTTCAAGGCCACCCCCGGCGGCACCAGAATGGTCTTCACCGAGCAGGTGGTCTTCCTCGACGGCTACCCCGACAACGGCGCCCGTCTCCAGGGCACCAAGATCGGCCTCGACAATCTCACGCTCTTCTTGGAGCGCGAGACGAGCGCGATTCATTAACGCACCAAGCCTCAGCGGCTTGATTTCTTCCGCGAGCCTCCCGGCTTCACTGAGGTATTCAGCGCCGCGGCAGCGCTGACGAGCGCCTTCAACGCCTCTTCATCGATCTCGTCGCCCTCATGAAAATCAATGGCGCGCCGGGTATTGCCTTCGAGGCTGGAGTTGAAAAGACCTTTGGGATCCTCCAGCGAGGCTCCCTTGGCAAAGGTCAGCTTGACCACGCTCTTGTAGGTCTCTCCGGTGCAGATGATGCCGGCGCGCTCCCACACCGGAACCCCACGCCACTTCCACTCCTCGACCACTTCGGGCTCAGCCTGCTTGATGAACTCTCGGACCCGGGCGAGCATTTCGCCGCGCCAATCCTTGAGCTCCTCAATCCTCGCATCGATCAATTGCGAGGGAGAGGCTCCCCCGTTTTCGACGCCTGTATCGGTCTTTTTCACGGTTGCCGTCGCTTTCTTCATGTCTATCGCTCTCTCCTCACTCGGCATCGACAGCCTCACATCCGTTCGCCGGGCAATCGGCTCGCCTGCTCGACCCAGGAGGCGATCTGCGCCTCATCGAACGGGTCGTCCTCGCGAATGTCGAGGTAGCGCACCTCCTTCTGCTTGGATGCACCCGGCGGCAGGGGATGCAGAGACGCCCCCTTGAAGAAGGCCACTTTGATGTATTTCGTGAAGCAATGGATGCCGAGGAACCAGCCCTGCCCTTCCATGCCATAGAAGGGCGAGTTCCATTTGACCGCCTTGGAGACTTCGGGCACCGTGCGGGTGATGAGCGCATCGAGGCGGCGCCCGATGTCGCTCTTCCAGCCCGGCATGGCCGCGATATAGGCCTGCACGGGCGCTTCGCCATAGCCTTTGGGGATCTGCGGATTGCCGCCCGAAAGAAGGGTTGGCTCCGCGGCGGCCGGCTTGGCGACGGTCTTTTTCGTGACCTTTTCCGCAGCCTTCGACGTTCTGCCCGCCATAGCGTTTCCTCCTATTCGCCGGTGGAGCCCATGTCGCGCCGCTTCGCAGCATAAGGCAGCACGAACAAGGTTAGACCGGTCGCAAGAAGCAGGCAGAGCGGCAGCAGCGCCAAGAGCCCCACCCAGACGGCCGACCTCCCCTGCACCATGGCGATGATATTGGCTATGACCGCCAGCGTAAAGGCAATGGACAGCCAACGGTGGATCTGCCGAAACCAGTTGTTCCAGTTCAACGAAACCTCCTTCTCGAAGAGGCAGCACGGGCTGCCATCGGCTACGGCCTCACTCCACCCGCGCCAACACCTGCTCCAGCTTTTCGAAGAATTGCGGCCAGCCGCTCCTGGCGCCCCCGTAGGCCTGCCGCTGATCCGACCGGAAGCCCGTCTGTTCCATGCGCAGATGCGTGCCCGTGCCCGTCGGGGTGAGCGTCCAGGTGACGATGGTTTCCAAGCCATAGGCGCGCCAGGTGTAGGCGAGCGTCCTGTTTGGCTCGACCTCAAGAACCCGGCAGTCGACGGAGCCCCAATCGGCGTTGAAATTGAAGCGATGGTCGACGACCGGCTTGAAGTCGCTCCTCATCAGCCACTCCTGGATCAGGTGCGGCTGGGTCAGCGCCCGCCAGATCTTTTCCGTGGGAAAAGGCATCTCCCTTTCGATGATGACGGAGCGCGTCTCGGTCGATAAGTCGGTCATTGATCCATCCTCTTCAGCAAATCTTCGAGAGCATCGAAACGGCTCTGCCAGAAGCCCGCCATCTCACTGGTCCAGTCGACCAACGGCGCAAGCGCCCCAAGCTGCGCGCTGTAATGCGTCTGCCGCCCTTCATGGCGGTCGCGCACCAGGCCCGCCTGCTTCAGGAGCCCGAGATGTTTCGAAACGACCGGCTGCGAGACCCCGGCATGCGCCGTCAGCGCCCCGACCGTCTTTTCCCCTTCCCGGCACAACCGCTCGAAAAGCGCCCGCCGGGTGGGATCGGCAAGCGTTCTGAAAAGCACGTCATGAGCGTCAGACATCTGGAATTCATACCTCGTCAGCTATGAATTAACGTATAGCCAGCGGGGTATGGATGAGTCAAGCATGAACACGCAGTAAGAAAACAATAGCCGTCGCAGGAGAAGATCTCGACACATCGCATCCACGGACAACGTATACCCTATCGGCTATATTTAGCTGCAAAATCTCTCCGGCACCGCAACCGGACTGAGATCAATGGCTGCTCTCTTCCAACGCTGTAAGTGACGAATGCAAACCGTCCGTGCCGCCAATCACGCACCATTGAGAGGTTTCGCGCGCCAGCAGAAAGTCTGCATTGGCCCGTTTTTCGTCGCCTGCTGCCCGAAGCGCCTCGCCCCGGCGAACGTAAAACTCGTTGCATTGCTTCGCTTTCAGCGCCCGATCGTACTCCAGAATCGCGTTGCGATACTCCCGCTTGTTGAGGAACCAGTTCCCGAGCAGAAAATGGGCATGCGAGATCACTCGGTTACGGGTAAAGCTGTACATAGCCTCTTGCGGGACAACAAACTGGAGAACCTCTCCTATGGTGTTCGGTTCGGCCTCCGTCAAATGATCCAGTTCATCATCGATGGCGTCGAACTGGTCATCCACCCGGCCGGACGGTAATTCAACCCCGGACACTCTTCCAGTTAGGGAAGCCATGCGATAGCACGCAGGTTCCGCGAGCGCGAGCCGTCCCAGCCTCTGCCAAAGATCGGTATTCGACGAAATGGCGGCGTCAGCCGGATTTGCCAGGGATTGGGCGAACACCTCGCGCATATGCAATCGATCCGTTTCGCTGCTTGCGTCAAGGCATAGGCGGGCAATATCGAAATAGCTCGAGCGCGCCAGTGCCGCATCCATACGAGAAAGGGCTGGCAAGTGAATTTCGGGCGCCGGCCGGTCGCCTTGCTCTTTGGAATAACGTGCAACGATGGTTTCATTCTGACTGTCCGCCGCCAGAGGCGGGCCGTTTGCCGCGTCATCGCCGATAACAGGCGCTTCATGTTCGCCAGCGGGAACCAGAGAAGTCGAATCGAACGGCCGCAGTGGCCCAATGTCGTAAAGCCTGTCGGCGGGAACTGTCAGCAGCCAATGGAACTGACTGGCGAGCTGAACGTCCCCATCAACAAAATTGCCGATCGCGTTCGCCAGGAATTTGCCGATCAGCAACCTTCGCATTCCCTCCGGGAAGGCATCCAGATTTGGACCGTCGCTGCGCGGCGGAATGGCGGCCCATACTGCTGCAATGGTTTGTGGGTCCTCCGCAAGGTTAAGGGTCAGCCTCCAGGCTGCAAGCGATCGCTCGATCTGCATGCGCGTTTCCGGCGTTGCCACACGATATGCATCGGCAAGGACGCGCAGTTTACGTTCACGCTCCGCCCCAACCGTTGCGATAGTGGAGCCGACCAACACTGGTTCCGAGCCTCGCAGCCAGCTCCCGCCGAGCAGTTGATCCTTTCGGCTGTGCAATTCCGCCAGCCATCCGCGTCTTTTGGTATCACGCACCAGAACGTCGGCACCCTTGCCGCGGTCGCTGAAATTTGTCCGCTCGGACTCGATGACGAAGTCGACCAGATCGAAGAGCTTACTGTCGGACAACCGGTCGTCGCTCGCAACACCATCGAGCGCGGAGACAACGATCTCGGAAACGACGGTCTCGACCGGCTTGTCCAGATCGCCCCTAAGCTGCCAGAAGGTCGAGATTGCGATCGGTATCGAAACAAGCACCATCAAGGACACTAGAATCTCGGCCATGAATATGGGGCGCTCATACTCGCGCCATTTATTGCGCAACGCGTCCGGCCTTGGTTTCCTTGACCAGAACCCAAGACGGTCGGCATACATCACCCGCTGCAGCGCGGCTCCGACCGCCAGTCGGTTGAGAAAGAATGCCATAGCGGCGCGGCCGCCGAGCAAAACAGGAATGGCTGCCAGGGCACACAGCTGGGCGATGTCGCTGGTCAACGAGAAGCCGCCCATGGCAATCGCGGCGAGAACCACGAGAAAAAGGCCGCCCTGCCAGGCCAATCCGGCAGATACCAACCGCGTCGTCGGAATGAACAAGGTTTTGAGATCAATGCGGAATGGCCAGCGACCGCGGTCGACCGCTTCTTTGTGGAATTCGACCAATTCGGCCGTTTCCAAGGCGAAAAGCCGGTCTTCTGCCGGGAAGACCGGCAGACCCGTGCGTGCGTCCATATAGGCGGCCCGCCCGGCCGCTCGCCGTTGCAATACGCTACGTGCCGATTGAGCATGCGCCAGCCACGAGAAGTAAATCATCGCGGCCTCTTGGCCGCAAAGATGCACGAGGCTGGCCGGACGCTCCGCAAATCTGCATTGCTGCTCGATTGCTTCAACGACAGCGGAAATGCCACGCCCTTTGGCAAATTCCCTTACTGTTTCCAGCCCTTGAAGTCCGATTTGCGGAAGAATCGATGGAAACTGCCGGCCGACGGCTTCGAGAAAAAGCTCGTGACGTTGCAGGCTCATATCCGCAGCTAGATTGAACAGCTCAATCCACGGCTGCGCTTCGTACTGCGCCGGATCAGTTCCCCAGGGGCGCTCTTTTTCCCGAGCCACAATTTCGTCCAGGCGCCCAAAGACCAAACTGTCCCGTCCGTCGTCAATCGGCTCGATCTCCGGCGAAAATTCCGTAGGATTTGCGGCCGGTGTCTCGGACGGCGGCATTTCGCCCGGCTTTTCCAATGTCAGCTTTTCATCCGAGCCATCGGCGATATCGGCCCTTGTCAGCATCGCAAGGTCGGCACCCTCTTCCAGTTCCTCCCCGTCATCGACGGTCAACGCCGGCAACTCGGCTGACGTCGCCCAGTTGAGCGCGGCTTCCTTGGCCCCGACCAGCCGCTGGAATCCTTCCGGATCCTCGTCAGGCCTGAAATCGCGCAGGCGCCGGGCATAGGCGCGTCGAATGTCGTTCTCATCCTGCGTCGGTGCGATCTGCAGGAGCGTCCAGCAAGTTTCAGCCATGGGATCAAAGAATTCTGCGTTCGAATTGGCTCAATGTTTCGGCAAATGCGCGGCGCACGCTGTCGAGATCGTGATTTGCCTGATCGTTCAGCGCGGTTTCGAATTGCAGGAGAAGCTGCGCAATATGCTCCCGCACCGGCCCCAGCGATTCGACGTACAGCCGTTCGGCCCTTGCGATCAGCGAGCGATTTTCCAGCTGATCGCGTGGCGCCAGCTTGATGGATGCCAGCGCAGCAAAGCTCTTGTCGAGCTCCTGGTCGCTGAGATTCGACTGGTTGCGGAAGACTTTCCGTTCTACGTGCCCCGTCGAGATCACCTTTACTTCGACCTCGAGCGCGCCGTTGATGTCATAGGTGAAGCGAACACCGACGGACTCCCTGCCCGCCGGCCCCGGCGGGACCGATACATTGACGGTGCCGATCCGCACGTTCTGCGAGGGACGCATATGCTCGCCCTGCAGCACCTCGATATTGACTTGCGTCTGCATGTTGGACGCCGTCCAATAGATATTTTCCCGGCTGATCGGCACCACGGCATTACGTTCGATGATCGGGGACAGAATGGCGCCATCAGGCGCCCTGGGGTCGAGAACGGAGGTCCCCAGGGTGAAGGGGCATACATCCGTCATGATGATTTCATCGAGGGCACCGCGGCGATGCTTGAGTCCGGCCTGTACCGCCGCACCGATCGCAATTGCCTGGTCCGGCCGCGCATGGATCAGCGGAAAGCGGCCGAAAAGCCTGGTGACCAGATTGCGCACGAGAGGCATTCGGGTAGCGCCGCCGACGAGGACGATCTGATCGATCTTGGCGATATCGATGCGGGCATCGCGAACGGCGCTTTCGATCGGTATCCGCATCCGCCTCAGCAGCGGCGCTGCCGCCTCCTCGAATGCGGCGCGGCTGAGTTCACCCGCGCATTTCGTCTGGCCGAGCGAAAAATCATAGGCGGCCTCCGTCTTCTCGGTCAGGGCGAATTTGAGCGTTTCGGCCTCGCGCAACAGCCGTGCCCGCTCGGCCGGCACGAGCTTTTCTTCCTTCAGCTCATGCCGCTTCACCAGAAGATCGGCGATCACGTCACGAAAATCATCGCCGCCCAGCAGGGAGTCGCCGGCCGAAGCCCGGATTTCCATCACGTTCTCGTATTTATGCAGAAGCGATACGTCGAATGTTCCGCCGCCGAGATCGAGGATCAGAAAACAGCCGTCTCCGGCCGCCTCCAGCCCATGCGCCAGCGCCGCAGCGGTGGGCTCGTTGATCAGCCGCTCTACTTTCAGGCCGGCCAGCCGCGCCGCATCGAGCGTCGCCTTGCGCTGCGGATCGTTGAAATATGCCGGTACGGAAATCACGGCCTCGACGATCTCTTCACCGATGCTGGCCTCGACATCGTTCTTGAGCGACTTCAGCACCAGTGCCGACAATTCCTCGGCCCGCCAGGTCTTGCCGGCCAGCTGCGCGCCGTTGGCGCTTCCCATCCAGCGCTTGAAGGAGGCGACGGAGCGTTCGGGATGCGTGATCAACCGATCAGCCGCCGCTCGCCCCACCAGCAATACGCCATCATCGGCAACGCTGACTGCCGATGGCGTCAAGGTTTCTCCCAGCGCATTGGCGACGAGTTCTGCGCCCTTTTCAGACCAGACGGCGACCAATGAGTTGGAAGTACCAAGATCAATACCGATAATTGCCATTTAAACCTCGGAGATGAATTAAGCAGGCGCGCCACCCTGCCTTACGGCCATCCATCTCGAAGGCCGATCATCTGCGGAAAGTTGGATGGACGGAGCCGACACGAGAACGCGTTTCGAATAACAGGGGTGGCATCTTTATGCATCTCATAGTTGAACGAAATTGAAACATCTTTCAGAAAGCCGATAAAAATTTATAAGTGCGCTGAATACAGCGGCCAGAGCGCGATACGGCAAAAAATGCCGGAAGCCGCAAGCGGCTTCCGGCGAGATCATGCTCTGTGTCTTGTTGGAGCTCAGGAGCCCGAGACAACTTTCAGGTTGCCGCCATGGCTGCCGCCGGCAAAGATCTGCTTGCGGCCGAACTCGTTGTTGAAGGCCAGGCGCTGCTGTTCGCGGGTGATGCCGAGCTCGGGGAAAAGCAGTTCGGCGACACGATAGGCCTCTTCGAGGTGCGGATAGCCGGAACCGATTACCGTATCGATGCCGAGCTCCTGATATTCGCGAAGGCGGGCGGCCACCGTCTTCGGCGAACCCACAAGCGCGGTGCCTGCACCGGCTCGGACCAGGCCGACGCCGGCCCAGAGGTTCGGCGAGACCTCAAGCTTGTCGCGGCGCCCGCCGTGAAGGGCGGCCATGCGCTTCTGGCCGACCGAGTCGGACTCGTGGACGAAGCGCTCCTGCGCCTCGCGGATCGTATCGTCGTCGAGATGGCGGATCAGCCGCTCGGCCGCCTCCCACGCTTCCTCGTCGGTTTCGCGCACGATGAAATGCAGGCGGATTCCGAAACTCACCTTGCGGCCGCGCTCGGCGGCCGCCTTGCGGACCTTGGCCACCTTCTCGGCCACCTGCGCCGGCGGCTCGCCCCAGGTCAGGTACTTGTCGACGCGGCCGACGGAGAAATCGATGCCGGCATCCGACGAGCCGCCGAAATAAAGCGGCGGGCGCGGGTTCTGCACCGAAGGAAAGCCGAGGCGCGCATTCGTCGCCTTGATATATTTGCCGTCGAAGCTCGCCGTGCCCTTGTCCAGCAGTTCCTCGAAAACGGTGAAAAACTCTTCGGCATGGGCATAGCGCTCGTCATGCTCGAGATGGATACCGTCGCCGGCAAGCTCGGCCGGGCTGCCGCCGACGACGATGTTGAGCAGCAGGCGGCCGTTGGAAATGCGGTCGAGCGTCGTCGCAAGACGCGCGTAATAGGCAGGCGATGCCGTGCCCGGGCGGATCGCCACCAGGAACTGCAGCTTCTCAGTCTTGGCGGCTAGTGCAGCTGCCGTCACGAAGGATTCCTCGCACGCAACGCCGGTCGGCAGCAGCACGCCGGAATAGCCGAGCCGATCGACGGCCTGCGCGATCTGGGTGAGATAGCCGATCTCGGGAGCACGGTTGAGATCGGAGGAACCGAGATAGGTGCCGTCTCCCGACGTCGGGATGAACCAGAGAA
This sequence comes from Rhizobium sp. BR 249, assembly GCF_047445895.1. NCBI lineage: Bacteria > Pseudomonadati > Pseudomonadota > Alphaproteobacteria > Hyphomicrobiales > Rhizobiaceae > Rhizobium > Rhizobium sp. BR 249. Next base: position 71,375 of record NZ_JARWKX010000029.1, read on the forward strand.
AATTGATGGGATCGGAGGTGGCGGTCATGGAAAACGGTCCTTTGCTGCGAAATTCGGAAGATCGGCTCGCGGTAAGCCGAGCCAGCCTGCAATCGCAGAAATACTGACATAGACTACAGATTATATCGACAATATCAATTTGCCATTGTCGTTCGCTTCGCGGAATAATTTTTCGCGTTTGATGTCATGAAGGCTCTCCCATGCCGCCATGCGCAAAATTGCCCGGAATCGCCATTGGACGGAATTCCCTGCGCCCTCTCGCCCTACCCCGCTACCTCTCCCGGCGTTCGGCGGCCAGCCGCTCACGAATGAAGGCGGGACCGCCGGCGAGACGTTGCGCAAGCAGGCTCGCTGGATCGACCATGCGCCAATAGGGCGTCACCATCGAAACCGGATCGCCCTTCTCCAGCGCGCAGAAGGACAGTTCGGCAATCGCACGCAAATGCCGCTGCACCGTCACCGGACAGCAGGCGTCCGCTCCGTATTGGGCAGCGAGACGGCGGCGCAGAACGCCGGCTTCGGTGAGGACACCCTCAGGCACCGATCGAATCTGCTCCGCGACCATCTGCTGGGATGGAATAAGCATCGCCTGCGTGCCGCTGCGGCCTTTGCGTCGCGGCTCGATCGTCGGAATTTCGCTCATGTCACGTCCCGGGAACATTATGCTTCCGTTCCATCTAGGGCTCGGCCGAATGGCGACCAGCCTCATATGCGCCGATCGCAAGTTAGTCCGTGTTCACGGCTTTTCTGCTTTCTCCGTTTCGGTTAATCCTCAGGGCCACTCACTCAGGATAAGGATAGGACATATGGCAAAAGTCGCGTTCATCGGTCTCGGCGTCATGGGCTTTCCCATGGCAGGCCATCTGAAGACGAAGGGCGGCCACGATGTCACCGTCTACAACAGAACGGCCGAGAAAGCTGCCGCCTGGGCCGAGAAATTCTCCGGTAAATCCGCCTCTACCCCAGCCGAAGCGGCGGCCGGCGCCGACTTCGTCTTCGTCTGCGTCGGCAATGACGACGATCTCCGCTCGGTGACATCAGGCGAGAACGGCGCTCTGCACGGCATGAAGCCGGGTTCTGTGCTGATCGATAACACCACCGCCAGCGCCGAGGTCGCCCGCGAGCTTTATGCCGCGGCAAAGGAAAAGGGTGTCGATTTCATCGACGCTCCGGTCTCCGGCGGCCAGGCCGGCGCCGAAAACGGCGTCCTCACTGTCATGTGCGGCGGCGACGAAGCCGTCTTCGAACGCGCCCGCCCGGTGATCGACGCCTATGCCCGCATGGTCGGCCTGATGGGGCCGGCCGGCTCCGGCCAGCTCACCAAGATGGTCAACCAGATCTGCATCGCTGGCCTCGTCCAGGGACTTTCCGAAGCGCTGCATTTCGGCAAGCGCGCCGGCCTCGATATCGAAAAGGTCGTCGAGGTGATCTCCAAGGGCGCGGCCGGCTCCTGGCAGATGGAAAACCGCCACAAGACCATGAATGCCGGCAAATATGATTTCGGCTTCGCGGTCGACTGGATGCGGAAAGATCTCGGCATCGTGCTGACCGAAGCCCGCAGCAACGGTGCCAAGCTGCCGGTCACTGCCCTCGTCGATCAGTTCTATGGCGATGTCCAGGCGATGGGCGGCAATCGCTGGGATACGTCCTCGCTGCTCGCCCGCCTGGAAAAATGATCGGCCCCTCCTCCAGCGCAGCGGAATTGATCGCACATCTCGAAACGCTGCGCTCGGAGGAGAATGTCGCCACCATGGCGCGTTTCGGCATCGCCACCAGCCGCGCGCTGGGCATCTCCAACCCCGATCTCCGGGCGGTGGCCAGGCAGGTGAAGAAGAATCACGTCCGAGCGATGAAGCTCTGGCGAAGCGACATCCGCGAAGCCCGCCTGCTCGCCCTTTATACGGCCGAACCCAAACGGTTGACGAAGGAAGAGGCCCGAAATTGGTCCGATGATTTCAACTCCTGGGAAATCGTCGATTGCGCCGCCGATCTGTTCGTCGAGGCTCGGCTGGACGAACTCATTTCGGAATTCGCCGACGACAAGCGCGAATTCGTTCGCCGCACCGCCTTCGCCATGATCGCCGGGGCCGCCGTTCACCGGAAGAAGGAGCCCGATGCGGCCATCCTCGCCCTGATGCCGCTGATCGAGGCTCATTCGGCCGATGCCCGCAATTTCGTGCGCAAGGCGGTCAACTGGTCGCTGCGCAGCATCGGCAAGCGCAACCACGCCTGCCACGCGCCGGCGCTTGCGCTCGCAAAGGCCCTGGCGGAAAGCCCCGATAAAACCGCGCGCTGGATCGGCAAGGATGCCGTCCGGGAACTCACCGGAGAAAAGCTGCTGGCGCGGCTGAGATAGACAGAGGCTTCAATGCCGAAATCTCCGCCTCCCCGTCAATGGTGCCTGGATTTTTCGACGAGGAAATCGATCAGCACCCGCACCGCCGGCGGCATCCCCCTGGCCGTGGTGAAGACGATGTAGAACTGGCTCTCCTCCGACTGCCATTCCGGCAGCACCCGTACCAGCTTGCCGGTCTGGAGGTCGCTCTCGCAGGCGCTTTCGAGCAGAAGCCCGAAACCGAGGCCGGCGCGGGCCGCATCGAGGATGGCGGTCATGCTACGGCAGGTGAGCCGAGGCTGATGCTGAATCACCCGTTTGGCGCCATCCGGACCGATCAGTTCCCAGCCGCACAGCGATGCAACGGCCGACCTGATTCGCTTCAAAATTGAAAAAGGCAACGTCGTGAAAAGGGCAGGCATGATGCCGACGTGCGATACGCCACGTGCCGGTTCGGCTCACCTGCCAAGGCTCCTCTGAAAGAAGCCTTCAAGACTGTTCGGCAAAAGCGCTGCAAGGACGGTCCGGCAGGGAAGACCGGACCCGTCCCCGTAGCTGATCGGAGGTCACTCGGATCAGAAACTGATTTGAAAATACTCCCGGTCCGAAAACCGGGAGCATCATTACGTCGATTAGAACGAACGCTGCAGGCGGAAGTAGCCCGAGGTGGAGTCGTCGCCATCATCCGGATCGAGGTACTGAACCGAAGCCTTGGCGTAGAAGTTGTCTACGATCTGGTAGTCGACCGTCAGACCGACCTTCCAGGCATCGCCGAGACCGTCGAAGTCATCCGGAACAACCTTGCCACCGCCGAAGTAGTTGCCGTAGTACTGAACGGCCGGGGTGATCTTCAGCTTGTCGGTTGCCTTGATGGCGTATTCGGCAGCAACTGCCCATTCAGCCGACGAGTAGTAGGAGTTCGGGCCGGAGGAGTATACGCCAGCGAGGCCGAGCGTGCCGGGGCCGATTTCAACCGTACCCATTGCGCGGACAGCGCCGTCTTCGTTGTCGACGTCATAGCCACCGGTGATCTGGTAGCTGAATGCGCCGGCAGTGCCGCCAACGCCGAAGGCAACGCCAACGTTGTTGGCTTCTTCGCCGACCTTGTAAACGCCGTCTTCCAGTTCGTCGACGCTGAGGCCAGCGTAGAAGTCGCCGCTTTCGTACTGATAGCGGATGGAGTTGTGCAGCGTTACGACGGAGCCGATGTCGTCGGTTTCACCCGAGAGGCCATCGTCCCACCAGCTGTAGAAGAGACCGGCGCGGAAGCCCGCGACGTCGAGGTAAGCGGAGTCGAGGATGGCTTCCTGGTCGGAGGCATTGTCAGCATTGAACTGCATGACGATGACGCCGGTCAGCGGACCATACTCGGTGTCGCTCTTGGCCGTGAACTGAACCTGACCGCGGGTAAMTGCATCCCAGTCAGAATCGCC
>NZ_JARWKX010000030.1:0-70901 GCF_047445895.1 Rhizobium sp. BR 249
ATGATGTGCCCCCGAGCGCAACACCCACAAACAGCCGTTCACAAACAACCGGTTGTCTGCTCCCGTCCTGCCTGGATCGCCCGCCTTGCCAGGCAGCAAAGGCGCAATTCTCGACCATTGCGACTCGTTCAACTCGTATCGCTTCACCGCCATCAAGGCCTCCGTGCGTCACACGGGTACTCTATGAATCAGTGATCAACTGATTTGGGAATCCTGAATGTCGATTGGTCCTAGACGTCATTTTTCACGACGACCTCTCGAGACTGCGAACCGCTTCCGGACCCCAGAACATGGCTCTCGTCAAACACATCGCCATGAACCTCGTCAGAAATCCAAACGACAAGCACAGCCTCAAAGTCCGGCGAAAAAAGGCAAACCTCAACGACGACTATCTCGAAAAGCTCATCACCCAAGCAATAAATTAACCTGAAGCGATTCCCCTGACACGGGTCCGGGGCAGCCGAAATCGTCACTAAATGCCTGCGCGTTCGCTCTCCTGGGCCGAACTAGTTCTCTCGGAACCGACCGGATTCTCCATCTGCGACCCTGAGAAGGTGAATATCCTCTAGCCGCCGTGTTCGCTGTTTCCCGGCCCGGCTCCGCGCGGGAAGTTTTGCGCGGGCTGTCCGAGATCAGGACCACACTTCGTCCCGAAGACGCGGCAGCGGCGCTGAGCTCCTTCATGGACGAACTCTGAGCGCAGGCCGGCATTCCGTGTAGCGTCCGACCGGAGAAATCACGGCCGCTCAAGCCGCTGCACTCGCGCACGGCAAATATCAGCCGTGGCGCCGCATACCTACGACATCAACCCTGCCTCGCCCAACCAAAATACCCACTTGACCTTAGTATGTTCGGGGACATCGATTCAGGTGCTATGCAACCGCTTTGGAAGTGCAAAAGGACATTGTGGAGGGGCGGGTCCAATTGCCGACCCATGGAGATGGTAACGAATCCCTTTACAACTAACATGTCAGTCTGCTACACCTGACCCGTTAGCTGGGAGGAATGAAGTTGACATCAAAATTCGGGCTTTCCGTCGCCCTCGCCACGCCGTTCCATGAGAACGGCAATATTGCGATCGAGGTGATGATCGCGCAGGCGCGGCGGTGCCTTGCTGCCGGATGCTCCAGCGTGACGCTGTTCGGGACGACGGGTGAAGGTTCTTCGATCGGCAACGGGGAACGGGAGCGCGTGCTGTCTGCCTTTCTCGATGCCGGCATTGCGCCTGGCAACATCATCGCCGGCGTGTTGGTCGATGCCGCGGAAGATGCGGCGACGCAGGCCGGTCAGGCCCTTTCGCTCGGCGCCCGCAATATCCTTCTTGCCCCGCCGTCCTATTTCAAGAATGTCAGCGATGACGGCGTCTTCCAGTGGTTTTCCGCCGTCTTCGCCCTGCTGGGCGACAAGGCGCGCGATATCATCGTCTACAATCTTCCGTCGGTGACCATGGTTCCGCTGACGGTGTCGCTGATCGGCCGTCTCAAGGCCGCTTTTCCCAATATCGTCACCGGCGTCAAGGATTCCTCCGGCGACTGGCCCTATACCGAAAGCCTGCTGAAGGCGCATAACGATCTCATCATCCTGGTGGGCGACGAACGGCACCTCGCCAAAGCCGTGCGACTCGGCGGCCAGGGCGCGATCTCGGGCATGGCGAATTTCGCGCCTCGCGAACTCAGGCCGCTGGCCGAAGAGGGCAAGGACGACGTCCGCATCGAGAATATGGTGGTGGAACTGCTGAAACATCCCGTCATCCCGGCGGTGAAGGCGATGATCGCGCGCACCACGTCGGAGGAGACGTGGATTGCGGTGCGTCCGCCGCTCATTTCGATCTCGGGTGAAGCGCGGGCGCAGCTCGCCCTGGCTTTCGATCATCTTTTCCGCTCGAAAGCCGCATAGGTCAGCCATGTTCGTGGGGGAGGCGATGGAGGAAACGGAGGAGCAGCCGACACTGCGGGAAAAGGCGTATGCGAGCTTCACGCGCCATCTTCTTGCGCGTGACGTGCGCCCCGGCCAGTTCGTTTCCCAGCGCCGGCTCGTCGAGCTGACGGGCCTGCCGCTCGGCGCCATCCGCGAGCTCATCCCCCGGCTCGAAGCTGAAGGGCTGATCAAGACCGTGCCGCAGCGGGGTCTGCAGATCGCCCACATCGATCTCAACCTCATTCGCGAGGCCTTCCAGCTGCGCGTGTTCCTGGAGAAGGAAGCCGTGGCGCTGTTTACCAGGTCCGCCTCGGACGAGACGATCGCGAAACTCCTGAAGCAGCATCGGGATATCGCCGATGCCATTCGCAGCGGCGACGGATCGCATGAGCTGGAACTGCGCGCGCAGGCCGTCGACTGGGGCATGCACGACGCCTTTATCGATGCGCTTGGAAACACCATCATCTCGAACGCCTACCGCGTGAACTCGATCAAGATGCGCCTGATCAGCCAGGACCGTTTCCGCATCGAGGGCCATGTCGGGCCTGTCATGGGCGAGCATCTGAAGGTTCTCGAGGCGATCGAACGACGATCGGCGGAGGACGCCGTCAACAGCCTTGTCGCACACATCAACGGTGCAAGGGATCGTGCGCTGAGGATATAATCGGGAATAATCGGCCGGCGATGAGGAGATCGCCGGCACATAAAGGAGGAGGAACTCACATGCCATCATTCTTCAATCCGACGCGCAGAGGATTTCTGGCGGGCACGGCCGCGCTTGGGGCGAGCAGCATGCTCGGCATGCGCGCCGCATCGGCCGCCGTCGACTGGAAGCGCTTCACCGGCACGACGCTCGAAGTCAACCTGGTCAAGAGCCCGCGCAGCGAAATCCTTCTGAAATACCTGCCTGAATTCGAGGCGCTCACCGGCATCAAGGTCAATGCCGAAGCGACGCCCGAGCAGCAGCAGCGCCAGAAGACGACGATCGAGCTCAGCTCCGGCAAGCCAAGCTTCGATGTCGTGCACATGAGCTACCATGTCCAGAAGCGGCAGTTCGAAAAGGGCGGCTGGCTTGCCGATATCAGCGGCTTCCTCAAGGACGCCTCGCTGACCGACCCGTCGCTCACCGAAAGCGATTTCGCCGAAGCCGGCCTCGCTTTCGCCAAGGATGGCGACGGCGTTCTGCGCTCTCTTCCCTTCTCGGTCGATTACTGGATCATCTACTGGAACAAGGCGCTGTTCGAGAAGAAGGGGCTTGCCTATCCCACGAGCTTCGACGAACTGGCAAGTGCGGCCGAAGCGCTGACCGATCCTTCGACCAACACCTATGGCTTCGTCGCCCGCGGCCTGAAGAACGCCAATACGCCAGTCTGGACATCGCTGCTGCTCGGCTATGATTCGAGCCCGCTCGGCCCCGACGGCAAGCTGCGCACGACCTCGCCGGAAGCGGTCGATGCGGCCAAGCTTTACCAGAAGCTGATGACCAAGACCGCCCCTCCCGGCGTCTCCGGCTTCAACTGGGCCGAGGCGCAGTCGGCCTTCCTGCAGGGCAAGATCGGCATGTGGCTCGATGGCGTCGGCTTCGCGCCGCCGATCGAAAATCCGGAAAAATCGCGCGTCGTCGGCCAGGTCGGTTACGGCATCATGCCGAAGGGCCCGAAGGCACAGGCCGCCGGTACCTTCGGCGACGGTCTCGGCGTCGTCGCGGCCAGCCAGAAGAAGGAAGCCGCCTATCTCTTCTGCCAATGGGCGATTTCGCATGAAATGGGCGCACGCCTGCTGCAGGCCGGCGCCGGCGTTCCTTTCCGCCAGTCGGTGCTCGAGGATGCGAAGGTCCGCGAAGGCGTCAAGATGCCGGCCGCATGGCTGGATGCGGTCGTCGGCTCGGGCAAGATTTCCAAGCTCGCGCTGCCGGTCATCATTCCGGTCACCGAGTTCCGCGACATCTATGGCGTCGGCCTCACCAACATGATCGGCGGCGCCGATCCTGAAACCGAACTGAAGACGGCGACGGCACAGTTCGAACCCGTCCTGGCGAAGAGCGAGGGATAATGGCCTCGGCAGGCATCGAAACGGCCGCAGTGGCCAAGGCGCTGAAAGGAAGGAGCAAACCGGACAGGTTTGCTCCCAACTACTGGCCCTTCGTCATCCCGGCGCTCATCGTCATATCAGCCGTCATCGTCTTTCCATGGGTGTTTACGGTGTGGATGAGCGTCAACAGCTGGACGCTCGGTCAGTCGCAGGTCTTTGCGGGGCTGGACAATTATATCCGACTCGCGACCGACATGCGCTTCTGGGAGTCACTGTGGCATACGGTGCTCTATACGACGCTCTCCGTGGTGGTTCCCCTTTTCCTGGGGACGCTCGCCGCACTGATCTTCGATGCCCGGTTCCCGCTGCGCGGTCTCATTCGAGGCATATTCGTGATGCCGATGATGGCGACCCCGGTCGCCATCGCGCTCGTCTGGACCATGATGTACCATCCGCAGCTCGGCGTGCTCAATTATCTCCTCTCCTTCGTCGGCATCGGCCCGCAGGAGTGGATCTACAATCAGAGCAGCGTCATTCCATCGCTGGTGCTGGTCGAAAGCTGGCAGTGGACGCCGCTCGTCATGCTGATCGTGCTCGGGGGCCTGGCGGCCGTCCCGCGCGAGCCTTACGAGAGCGCTGAGATCGACGGCGCCAATGTCTGGCAGAAATTCCGCTATCTCACGCTGCCGATGATCGCGCCGTTCCTGATGATCGCGGTGATCATCCGCAGCATCGATGCGGTGAAGAGCTTCGACATCATCTATGCCATGACCCAGGGTGGGCCCGGCACTGCGTCGGAAACGATCAACATCTATCTCTACAACACCGCCTTCGCCTATTACGACATCGGCTACGGCTCGGCCATGGCGGTCGTCTTCTTCATCCTCATCGTGCTGCTCTCCTTCGTCCTGATGATGATCCGGCAGCGCGTGAACTGGTCCGACGGGGAGGCACGCTGATGAAGCGCAAGACGCTCGATCGCATCGGACTGCTGTTCGTCGCGCTGGTGATGATCTCGCCGGTCGTGCTGTTCTTTCTCTGGATGATCTCGCTGTCGCTGAAATACGAGATCGACAACGGCGCCTATCCGCCGATCTTCATCCCGGAACGTTTCGCCTGGTCGAACTATCTGAAGGTCTTCGAGGAGAACAACTTCTTCCTCTATCTCTGGAATTCGGTGCTGGTGACGGGGGCGGCCACGCTTCTGGCGCTCCTGATCGGCGTGCCGGCCGGCTATGGCATCGCGCGGCTGAAGGCGGAGAAATCCGCGATGGTCATCATGATCGCGCGCATGACGCCCGGCCTTTCCTTCCTGATCCCACTCTTCCTGCTGTTCCAGTGGCTGAACCTGCTCGGCACGCTGATGCCGCAGATCATCATCCATCTCGTCGTCACCGTGCCGATCGTCGTGTGGATCATGATCGGCTATTTCGAAACGACGCCGATGGAACTCGAAGAGGCGGCAAGCATCGACGGCGCGACGCCATGGCAGGTCTTCCGCCTGGTCGCCCTGCCGATCGCGAGGCCCGGCATCGTCGTCGCCTTCATCCTGTCGGTGATCTTCTCCTGGAACAACTTCGTCTTCGGCATCGTGCTCGCCAGCCGCGAGACGCGAACACTCCCCGTCGCCGTCTACAACATGCTGTCTTTCGAACAGGTCAGCTGGGGGCCGCTTGCGGCCGCCGCATTGATCGTCACCTTGCCGGTGCTGATCCTGACGGTGTTTGCGCAGCGGCAGATCGTGGCGGGCCTGACGGCAGGCGCCGTCAAGTGAGCAGGTGAGGCAGAGATTTTGATGGCTTCTTCCGCCTTCGAGCCGCCTCCCGGTCCTGCGTGCCGCGTGCTCTCAGTCGGCGCGGCGGTGCTGGATACGCTGTTCCGCGTGCGCTCGCTGCCCACCGGCCAGGGCAAGATCCTGCCCTACGAGATGCTGCAGGTCGCCGAAGGCATGGCGTCGAGCGCGGCATTCGCCGTCGCCCGCCTCGGCGGCCAAGCCAGCCTCTGGGGTGCGGTCGGCGACGATGCCGCGGGCGAACGCATCATCGCGGATCTCAGCGCGAGCGGCATAGATACGAGCGGCATGGCGGTTGTGCAGGGCGCCCGCTCGGCCGTCTCGACAATCCTCATCGATGACGAGGGCGAGCGGCTGATCGTGCCTTTCTACGATGCGCGGCTGCACGATACGGTCAAGCCGGTCACGGAGCGGGAGGTCTCGTCCTTCGATGCGGTGCTCGTCGACGTGCGATGGCCAAAGCTCGCGCTGGCGGCGCTGTCGGCGGCGAGAGGGGCGGGCAAACCGGCCATTCTCGACGGCGATGTCGCGGGCGATGGTGTGATCGAGCTGCTGGCGCCGGCGGCAAGCCACATCGTCTTCTCGCAGCCGGCCGCCGAGCGGCTCGCCGGAACGACCGATCCCGTGGAACTCGTCCGCCTGTTGAAGCGAAAGTTCGAGCAGGCCTTCGTCAGCGTCACCGCAGGCGAAAACGGCTGCTTCTGGTTCGACGAGCAGACCGGCAAAATCCACCACCTCGCCGCACCGCGGATCAGGGCCGTCGATACGCTCGCGGCCGGCGATATCTTCCACGGCGCCTTCGCGCTCGCCGTCGCGGAAGGCATGCCGATCGAAGAGACGATGCGGTTGTCGTCCATGGCGGCGGCGCTCAAATGCCAGGTCTTCGGCGGCCGCACCGGCGCGCCGACCAGAGCCGAGGTGTGCGCTGCGCTGCGGGATTGGGACGCCAGGGCGGTTGAGGCCGGCACGCAGGACCGTGCCCGATAATCCACACACAGCCGGCCAAACTCCGCCGCAGCCAAATTCTTTCGCCCTGCCGCCGCCTTTTTATGTTCTTAATGTGACGATTGATTCGTCACGGGCGAAGACGGAACATCCATGGGGCATAAGGAGCATATGATGACGGACGCCAAGAGCAGCATTGTGGGGCTGCGGCCGCATATCACCGTCATTGGCGTCGGTGGCGGCGGCGGAAATGCGATCAACAACATGATCGCGGAAAATCTGGCCGGCGTCGAATTCATCGCCGCAAACACGGATGCGCAGGTGCTGGCGACGTCGAAGGCCTCCCGGCGCATTCAGCTCGGGGCACAGGTGACCGAAGGGCTCGGCGCGGGTTCGCTGCCGGAAGTCGGCCGTGCGGCCGCCGAGGAATCGCTCGACGAGATCATGGATCACCTGAGCGGCTCGCATATGTGCTTCGTCACCGCCGGCATGGGCGGCGGCACGGGAACGGGTGCGGCAGCGGTGATCGCCCGCGCTGCCCGCGACGCGGGCATCCTGACGGTCGGCGTCGTCACCAAGCCGTTTTCCTTCGAAGGCAACCGCCGCATGCGGACGGCCGAGGTCGGCATCGAGGCGCTGCGACAGGCGGCCGATACCGTCATCGTCATTCCGAACCAGAACCTCTTCCGCATCGCCGACGCGAAAACCACCTTCGCCGATGCCTTCATGACCGCCGACCGTGTGCTCTATTCCGGTGTCGGCTGCATTACCGATCTCATCGTCAAGGAAGGCCTGATCAACCTCGATTTCGCCGATGTGAAATCGGTGATGCGCGGCATGGGCCGGGCCATGATGGGCACGGGCGAAGCCTCGGGCGAAAGCCGTGCGATGAAGGCGGCGGAGGGGGCAATCGCAAACCCGCTCCTCGACGATCTCTCGATGAAGGGCGCCAAGGGCGTGCTGATTTCGATTTCGGGCGGCTCCGACATGACGCTGTTCGAAGTCGACGAGGCGGCGAGCCGTATTCGCGACGAAGTCCAGGCGGACGCCGAAATCGTCGTCGGCGCAATCTTCGACCGTGGCCTCGACGGCAGGTTCCGTGTCTCGGTCGTGGCAACCGGCCTGGAAGGCCATGCCTATGACGCCATGCCGGGCGTCGCCCCGGAAGGCGTGCAGGTGCCGCGCATTTTGCAGTAAAGCCTTGTGGAACAACTAGCATCGGCGATCATTTGATGGTTCATGAAAACTGTCATATCGGTCGCAACGCTGGCTTTGCTTTTCTCCTTCGACACGGCGGATGCGCTGGAGCTGTCGCCGGAGGCCGTCAACACGGCCTCCCTTGCTTCGCTCGCAGCCGAGCGTCCGCAGAAACCGTCGCCGGACCCTGACCCGGCGATCGTGCGCCTGCAGGTGCTTCTCGACCGTGCGGGCTCCTCTCCCGGCGTGATCGACGGCCTCTATGGTGAGAATGTCGGCAAGGCCTTGGCCGGCTTCGAGGCGATGAACAAGCTCCCCTCCAATGGAAAACTGGACCCGGAGGTGATCGGCCGGCTGGAAAACGGCGCGCCCATCGTCGCAAGCTACGTCATCACAGAGGAGGATGCCGCCGGTCTCGTCGACCGTATCCCCGAAGATTACGGGGAAAAGGCGGAGATGGCGAGCATGGGCTATACCAGCGTGGCCGAGAAGCTGTCCGAGCGCTTCCATATGGATATCGACCTGATGAAGGCGCTCAATCCCGCTTCGGATTTTGCGCCGGGCAAGACCATCCAAGTCGTGGCGACGGGCGCGCCGAGAGAGGGAAAAGTCAAGCGCATCGAGGTGAACGGCAGGAGCGGGCAGGTGCTGCCTATGGCAACGACGGCGCGCTGCTTGCGGCCTATCCGGCAACGGTCGGCAGCAAAGACAATCCTTCACCCAGCGGCACGCATAAGGTCAAAGGCGTCGCGCGGATGCCGGTCTACCGATATGATCCGAAGGTGAATTTCAAACAGGGCAAAAACAACAAGGTCCTGACGATCCCCAAGGGACCGAACGGGCCGGTCGGCAGCGTTTGGATCGATCTGACCGAGCCGACCTACGGCATTCATGGCACGCCCGATCCCGAACTGATCGACAAGGTGGCTTCGCATGGCTGCGTCCGCCTGACCAACTGGGATGCCGAAGAGCTTGCCGGGATGGTGAAGCCGGGTGTCGTGGTCAAATTCACCGACTGATCCGGACTAAAGCGCGTCGCGATCTTTCAGATTCGCTCCTTGCGCTTTAGGTCCTTGTTTTACGCATGTCGTCGCCGCAAAACCGCTGCACACTTTTGCGCGACATGCTTTAAAAATCAGCGACTTTGCCCCAGGCCGATCTCTTGAACCGGTCGGGGTGATAGGGCTTGGGATCGACGATCGGTGCGTCGCCGCTGACGATATCGGCGATCAGATGGCCGGCACCGGGGCCGATGCCGAAGCCATGGCCGCTGAAGCCGGCGGCGAGGATGAAGCCGGGGATCGAGGTGATTTCGCCGATCCCGGGCACGCCGTCCGGCGTGCTGTCGACATAACCGGCCCAGGCGGCGGTGATCTGCGTGGTCCTGAGATCGGGCAGAAGCTCAAGGGCGCGCGCGTGGGTGCGCTCGATCGTCGGCCGATCGACCTTCGGATCTAGAATGCGCATGCGTTCCATCGGTGTCGGCGCGTCCAGCCGCCACCGCCGCAAGGTCTCGTGGCCGGACCTTGCGCCCTCCAATCCACCGGGCGCGAGGCTGCGCCAGCGCCGGATGAACATCGGCAGAAACTGCGGCGCGTAGCGGAATTGCTGCGGCGTCAGGTCGACGCGGCCGCCGCCGCTGATGGCGAGCGTGTAACCGCCGTCGCCGCGGCGCGTGGCGGAGACGGCGGAGGTGTGCAGGGCATCCGGCAGCGCGGCGGCAGGCGCCGAAACCGAAAGGATCGACGAACGGATAGACGCCTGGGGAAAGCGGATGTCGAGCTGATGGCAGAAGGAGGAGGCCCAGGCGCCGCCGGCGAGAACCGCGATGCGGGTGCGAATGGTGCCGTGCTCGGTGACGACGGCGGAAAGACGCCCGCCTTGGGTCTCGATGCCGCGGGCGGCACAGGATTGACGCACCGTGCCGCCAAGTTTCAGGATCGCGCGCGCCACGGCCGGAGCGGCACTCGCCGGATCGGCCGTCCCGTCGGTCGGGGAAAAGACGCCGCCCTTCCAGGCTTTGCCCGTCGCACGGCCGCGCTCGGTTGCCTCCGCGCCGTCGAGCATATGGGTGGTGACGCCGGCCGTGCGGGCAAAGTCGCGCCAGCGCGCCCAGCCGGCCAGTTCTTCCTCGCTGTTGCTCAGATAGAAGAGCCCGCAGCGGCGAAAGCCGGTCTCTTCGCCGGACTCTGCCGAAAAACGCTCCCAGAGATCGAGGCTCTTCGTCGCCATCGGCAGCTCCCGCGCATCGCGGTTCTGCTGGCGGCACCAGCCCCAGTTCCGGCTCGACTGTTCCGCGCCGATCCGGCCCTTCTCGACGAGAACGACCTTGAGGCCGCGAAGCGCCATATAATATGCCGTGAAGACACCGATGATGCCGCCGCCGATCACCACGGCATCGGCAGCCGCGGGAAGCTTCAAGGGTGACTCAACGAGTTTCAGCGGTGCCGGCATGGGGTATTCTCCGTTTACGGCGTAATCTAGCGAGAATTGCGGATGCTGCGTTGCCGGAGTTCGGCCGGCCGGCAGCACAACATGCCGTCTTGCGGGAAGTGCACAGAGGCTTGTGCTTCGCAGCAGCTCGCAAAACGAAATAGACAGGCAGGGGCAATGTGTTACCTTCGATGAAAGCTGTTGGACAGCATAATCTGCTGTAACCCGAATAGGTGCTTCGTGAAACTCGATCGAATCGACGTCAAGATCCTCCACGAACTGCAGAAGAATGGGCGCATCACCAATGTGGAACTGGCCGATCTCGTGGCGCTCTCCCCGAGCCCGTGCCTGATGCGCGTGAAGAAGCTGCAGGCGGAAGGTTATATCGAAGGTTATTCGGCCCAGATCAACGTCGGCAAGCTTGGCCAGACGCTGACCGTCTTTACCGAAATCACCCTGAAGAACCACCGGCAGATCGATTTTGCCCGCTTCCTCGCGGCGATCGAAAAGGTCGAGCAGGTCATCGAATGCCATCTCGTTTCCGGCGGCTACGACTATCTCGTCAAATTCGTCACCTCGGGGATCGGTGAATACCAGACGATCATGGAGCGCCTCACGGATATGGACGTCGGCATCGACAAATATTTCAGCTTCGTCGTGCTGAAATCGCCGATCGTCAGGGCGCATATGCCGCTGACGAGCCTGTTTCCGCTCTAGGTTCAGCGAAAACGACCTTGCTCTCGCCAAACTCGCTTTAGCCAAAATCTGGTTGCGCTGTATGAGTCGGTGACCTAGAAAATCCCCTCGGACGCTCGGAGAGGCGTTCAGGCAGGAGCCCGACCATGATCAAGATGAGCGTCTACTATCCGGCCGATGGCGGCTCGAAGTTCGATCACGACTACTACCGTACCCACCACATGCCACTGATCCAGAAACGGCTCGGCGATGCCTGCCTGCGCTACGAGATCGATAAGGGCCTTGCGGGACGCGAATCTGGAAGCGCGCCGGAGTTCGTCGCGGCGTGCCACGTCTACTCGCCGAGTCTGACGACATTCCAGGAGGCGCTTGGTCCCCACCGCGCGGAGATCGCCGCGGACGTCGCCAACTATACGGACATCGCGCCCATCGTACAGATCAGCGAAATCGTTGAAGGCTAGGGGTTTGGCTCGTCGGGCGTAGCCGTCGAACTTTCCATGATCGGCGTAGTGTTGAGAGTACGGCAGCGCCGGTCCTAGCCCCTGCTATAGGCGCGCACCAGTTCCGGATCCTGCGTCAGCCCGTCGAGCCAGGCCGGATCGAGCTTCGGCACCGAGGAGAACAGTAGCTGGGAGTAGGGGTGCTGCGCCGCCTTGATCTTCTCGGGCGTGATTTCCTCGACCTTCCTGCCGTCATACATCACGACGATCTCGTCGCAGATCGCCTCGACCACCGAAAGATCGTGGCTGATGAAGATGTAGGAGAGGCCGAGTTCGCGCTGCAATTCCTTGAGCAGATCGATCACGGCGGCGGCGACGACCGTGTCCAGAGCCGAGGTGATCTCGTCGCAGAGGATCAGTTTCGGATCGGCGGCGAGCGCGCGGGCGAAATTCACGCGCTGTTTCTGCCCGCCTGAAAGCTCTCCCGGCCGGCGATGGCGAAGGCTGCGCGGCAGGCGGACCATGTCCATCAATTCGTCGATGCGGGCGCTGCGCGCCTTGGCCGCCATGCCGTGGTAGAAGACGAGCGGCCGGTCGAGGATATCCTCGACCGATTTTGCCGGGTTGAGCGCCGTATCGGCATATTGGAAGACGATCTGCATCTGGCGCAGCTGATCGCGCGAGCGTTCGCGGGCGCTGTGGCCGAGTTCCTTGCCGTCGAAGACGATCTTGCCGAAGGCGGCGGGCAGGATGCCGGCGATGGTGCGGGCAAGGGTCGACTTGCCGCAGCCGGATTCGCCGATAATGCCGAGATTGCGGCCTTTCTCGACCTTGAGGCTCACCTGCTGGACGGCGCAGACCAGCGGCCGGCCGTCGGCCTGGCGCTGGCCGTAGCCGGCCACGACGTCCTCGATCGTCAAGAGCGGCGCCGGCAGAGCCTCGCCATCGATTTCGGAATTGCGCGCCTTCGGCTCGAAGGCGGCCAGCAGCTCGCGGGTATAGGGATGTTTTGCCGCGGTGAGGATTTCTTCCGTCGTCCCGGTCTCCTGGACCTCGCCGCCCTTCAGCACGACGATTCGGTCGGCGATCTGGGCGACGACGGCAAGATCATGCGAGACGTAGACGCCTGAAATGCCGCCCTTCTTCATCGCCGATTTGAAAGCGCGCAGCACTTCGATCTGCGTCGTCACGTCGAGCGCCGTCGTCGGCTCGTCGAAGATCATCAGCTTGGGGTCGCCGATCAGCGCCATCGCTGCCGAAAGGCGCTGCAACTGGCCGCCTGAGACCTGGTGGGGATAGCGTGTGCCGATGATCTCGGGTTCGGGCAGGGAAAGCGCCCGGAAGAGTTCGACCGCACGGCTTCTCGCTTCGTCGGCCGACATCAGGCCGTGGATGCGCGTGACCTCGATCACCTGATCCATGATCGTGATGGCTGGGTTGAAGGCGGCGGCGGCCGATTGCGGGACATAGGCAACCTCGGTGCCGCGCAGCCTGGCGCGCTGCTTTTCGGTAAGTCCGACCATATCCTGGCCGTCGAGCGAAACGCTGCCGCCCGAAATGCGGCAGCCAGGCCGGCAATGGCCCATCAGGGTGAGCGCGATCGTCGTCTTGCCAGAGCCGCTTTCGCCGATCAGCGCGACGATCTCGCCCTCGGCGATATCGAGGCTGACGCCCCGGATAATTTCGACGCGGCGGCCGGAATCGGTGGTGGCTTCGACGCGGAGGTCGCGGATTTCGACGAGATTGGTCATCACTCGCTCCGATCGCGGATTTTCTGCGGCAGGTTGTCGATCAGCAGATTCACGCTGATCGTGAGGCTGGCGATCGCAAGCGACGGGAACATGACGGCGGGAGCCCCGAAAGGCAGGCCGCCGATGTTTTCGCGAACGAGCGCACCCCAGTCCGCATAGGGTGGCTGCACGCCGAGCCCCAGGAAGGAGAGGCCGGAGAGCAGGAGAACGATGAAGACGAAGCGCAGCCCGAGATCGGCCAGCACCGGACCGACGATATTGGGCAGGATTTCCGAGCGGATCAGATAAAGGGTGTTTTCGCCGCGAATGCGGGCGACGGTGATGAAATCCATCGAATTGACGTTGACGGCGAGCGCCCGGGCGAAACGATAGGAGCCCGGTATGTAAATCACCGAAAGCGTCAGGATCAGCACCGGGATCGACGATCCCACGGCCGCGACCACGACGAGGCCGAAGAGCTTGCCCGGGATGGAATTCATCGCATCGAGGAAGCGCGAAAGCAGGGTATCGAGCCAGCCGCCGGCGACGGCCGCGATCATGCCGAGCACGACGCCGCTGAAGCAGGCGATCGTCACCGCCGCGAGCGAGATGCCGACTGTGTAGCGCGCGCCCATCAGAATGCGCGAGAACACGTCGCGGCCGAGATAATCCGAGCCCATCCAGAATTGCTGGGAGATCGGGCCGAAATAATCGGTATCGACGATCTCGCCGACGGGGTAGGGGATGAGCAGATGCGCGAAGATCGCGATGAAGGCCCAGAAGAGGATGACGGCAAGCCCGACCAGCCCGACTGGGTTGAAGCGGTAGCCGAGCCGGCGCGTGGCGGCGGGCCGTTGTTGGATATCGGATGTCATCGCAGCCTCGGATTGGAAAGAATGGCGATAATGTCGGCAAGCGTGATCAGGATCAGGTAGCCGAGGCAGAAGATCATCGCGCAGCTCTGGATCAGCGGCAGGTCGCGCGTGGCGACCGCATCGACCATCAGTTTGGCGATGCCGGGATAGTTGAAGATGGTTTCGACGATGATCACTCCGCCGAGCAGATAGGAGAGCGACAGCGCGATCGCGTTGACGATCGGGCCAAGCGCGTTGGGAAGCGCGTGCCGCAGCACGATGCGGGTCCGCGACGCGCCTTTCAAAAGAGCCATCTCGACATAGGGCGTGCTCAGCGTTTCAACGACCGCGGCGCGGGTCATGCGGATCATCTGCGCTGAGACAACGAAGGTCAGCGTGATGACGGGCATGGCGTAAACGCGCAGCATATCGGCAAGCGAGTGGACTTCATTGGCAAGCGACAGTGCCGGCAGCCAACGGAGATAGACGGCAAAAACCAGCACCGCCGAGGTCGCCACCATGAATTCCGGCACGGATATGACGCCGATCGTCAGGATCGTCACGATCCGGTCGTAGACCGAGCCGCGCAGCATGGCGGCGGTGATGCCGAGCGTCAGCGCGATCGGCACTGAGAACAGCGCGGTCACGCCTGCGAGCTTCAGCGTATTGACGAAGCGGCCGCCGATCAGCTGGCTGATCGGCATGTCGTTGGCATAGGACGTGCCGAGATCGCCCGAAAGCAGGCCGGCGAGCCAGTGAAGGAAGCGCAGGATAGCCGGCTGGTCCAGATGCATGGCCTTGCGCAGGCCTTCGACGGCTTCCGGCGTCGCCGCCTGCCCGAGCAGGATCGTCGCCGTATCGCCGGGCAGCATGGTCGTGGCGAAAAACACGGCGAAGGAGACGATCACCAGTGTGACCAGGGCGATGAGCAACCGGTTCGATATGAGGGACAGCACCTCTTTATTCATGCGCGCGCTCCCTTCGGCATTCGGCTGAGGATTATAACGCAGGGGAAGGCGGGCCGGGGACAAATTCAGTCCCCGGCCGTTGCTTCCTCAGGCTTCGAGCCAGACATATTCCGCGAAGGCATAACCCATCTGGCCGCCGAGCGGGCTGGGCTCCAGGCCCTTGAGCTTGGCGCTGGTCGCGTCGACGTTGGAGAGATAGGCCGGAATGATCGTGCCGGCCTGCTCGGCGACCATGCCCTGCATCTCGTTGTAGATGGCCTTGCGCTTGTCCTGATCGAGCAGGCCGCGCGCTTCTATCAGCATCTTGTCGAACTTCTCCGACTTGTACTGGCTTTCGTTCCAGGGCGCGTCCGATGCATAGAGCAGCGAGAACAGGATGTCGGGCGTCGGGCGCGGGTTGATGTTGCCGAAATGAACCGGCGCCTTGAGCCAGTAATTGTCCCAGTAGCCGTCCGACGGAACGCGCTGGACGTCGAGCTTCATGCCGATCTCGGCGCCCGCGGCCTGGATGATCATGGCCATGTCGATCGAGGAGTTTGCGGCTTCCGAAGCGATGACCGGGATCGACTGGCCGAGAACGCCGGCCTTCTGGAAGAGGAACTTCGCCTTATCAGGGTCGAAGCTCTTCGGTTTCAGATTGGCGTCGCGGTAGAAGTTGACGGGAGAAACCGGCTGGTCGTTGCCGACTTCGCCCAAGCCCCGCAGCGCCGATTTGACGATCTGCTCGCGGTTGACGAGATATTTCATGCCTTCGATGAAGGACTGCTTGCTGCCCGGCTCCATGTCGAGCCGGATGTTCAGATTGGTATAGTTGCCGGAGGTCGTCTTCGACAGCACGAAGCCGGCGCCCTGGCTTTCAATAAGGCGCATCGAGCGCGGATTGATCGAGGCGGCGAGATGGATGTCGCCCGACAGCAGCGCGTTGACGCGGGCATTGTCGTCGCTGATCGCGAAATATTCGAAGGAATCGACGTTCGGGCCGGATTTCCAGTAGTTCTTGTTCTTGATGCCGACGGAGCGGACGCCGGGCTCGAACACTTCCTTGACGAAAGCGCCGGTGCCGTTGGCCTTGGAGAAATCGGTGGTGCCGTCGGCGACGATCATGAAGTGATGCATCGACAGGATCGTCGGCAGGTCGGCGTTCGGATTGGCGAGCGTGATCTCGGCGGTCTGTTTGTCGATCGCCTTCACGCCAGATATCTGCGCGGCGATCTTGGCGACCTTGGAGCCGACGGCCGGATCAAGGTGGCGCTTCAGCGAGAAGACGACGTCGTCCGCGGTCAGAGGCTTGCCGTCATGGAAGGTCACGCCGCTGCGCAGCTTGACGGTCCAGACTTTCGCGTCCTTGGATTCGATCGCCTCGGCAAGCTCCATCTGCGGCGTGCCCGTCTTATCGAGGAAGGTCAGGCGATTGTAGAAGGAGCAGCAGCGCACATAATCGGTCGAGAGCGAAGCCTTCGCCGGGTCGAGCGTGTCGGCCGTCGAGGACGACCAGCCGGCCGCCTTGAGCGCGCCGCCGGCAACCGGTGTCGCCGCAACCGCTTTCGAGGCGCGGCCGAGGATCAGCCCGCCGGCGGACATGGCGACGCCGCCTGCCAGCATCATCTGCAGAAGCTCCCGCCGGGTTGCGCCGCGGCGGATGGCATTTTCGATCGTTGCGTCGTCAGACGCGGTCCAGTTGGTAATTCTATCGGTCATGTCATTCCCCTTTTGTCATCTGGTTGGGGGCTGCCCGTCTCCACGCGGGCTTGGCCCAGGTCGGGTCGTCCTGCGGATCAGCTCCGCGCTGCGGCCACGGCTTCGGCAAGGCCGGCCATGGATGTAAAATGGTAGTCGGGCTCGGTGAATTCGGCCGGCTCGATGGTGCCGCCATATCCCTTCTGCGCGTGGCGGCGCTCGATCCAGCAATTGGTCATGCCGAGCGCACGCGAGACGCCGATGTCATGATATTGGCTCTGGGCCACGTGCAGAATATCGCTTTTCGACGCGCCCTCGGCAGCCACGAAATCAAAGACGCTCTCGAAGAAGGCCGGGTCCGGCTTTTCCGTGCCGGTATCGTCAGCCGTGAAAGCGGCATGGAACGGGTTGCCGAGTGCCGCGGAAAAATGGTCGAAAGCCCAGCGGCGGGCATTCGTCATGGCGATCAGGCGGTAGTCGCGGGCAAGCCGCGCCATCGCGGCCGCGCTGTCGGGAAATGCCTTCCAGGTCCTGGCGGAATCGCGCAGCCGCTCGCCATAGGCCTTGTCGGCGGGCAGGCCGAGCTCCGGCGCGATTGCGAGATAGACGCGCACGAGATCGTCGGGAAAAAGCGAGGCATTCTCGCTGTAGCGGGCGGCGCGATAAAGCGTCAGCGCCCGCTCGCCATCGATCGTCACGTCAGCTTCGGCAGCGATCTCCTGAAGGCAGGACTTCAGGCCGCCCTCGAAATCGATCAGCGTTCCGACGACGTCGAAACTCATATATTTGAATTCAGGCAGAGACTTCGTCATGTCGTGTCCCCAGTGTCGGGCGCAAGCGGCATGAACTGCCGCCGCTTCGCAAAAATCTATGTCGTTCCCAAGCCCGGCTTTGCCCCGGGTCCTTATGATGAGCCCCTATTTTTTAGGGGTGCTTGGCTTCTGCTCACTTGGAGTTTGGCACCTTCTCGGCATGGATTGCGCCGAATAGACGCCGTGATGCGGCACAAAATTCTGAATATCGGCATCAGGCGGTATTTCGCCGGCTGAGCTTTAATCCCTCAGCGCCCGCCTGACGTCGGGGTCCTCCAATGTCTGGTCGAGCGTCCTGAGGGTCTTTTCCAGGATCGCATCGATGTCGGCGTCG
This sequence comes from Rhizobium sp. BR 249, assembly GCF_047445895.1. Taxonomy (NCBI): domain Bacteria; kingdom Pseudomonadati; phylum Pseudomonadota; class Alphaproteobacteria; order Hyphomicrobiales; family Rhizobiaceae; genus Rhizobium; species Rhizobium sp. BR 249. The sequence continues at coordinate 17,827 of NZ_JARWKX010000030.1, forward strand.
GTGCAGCAGAGCGGCGGGGCATAACCGAGAACGCCGTTGGCGAAGGCGCGGATCACCAGGCCGTTCTCCCAGGCGCGGTCGAAAATCCGCCGGGCGGGCTGGGCTTCGGCGGGAAGCGGCGTGCGGGCGCTCTTATCGGTCACGAGCTCGATTGCCGCCAACATGCCGCGTCCGCGCACGTCGCCGACCAGCGGATGATCCCTCATCGCCTCGAGGCCCGCCATCAGCCGGGCTCCGGCCTTTACCCCGTTTTCCAGCAGGCCGCCCTCATAGAGCTTCAGCACTTCGAGCGCGACGGCGGCGCTGACCGGATGGGCGGAATAGGTATAGCCGTGACCGACCGCCGAAGCGCCGGCGCCCTCGGCAATCGCCTGGTAGACATGGTCCGCCATGAAGACCGCGCCCATCGGCACATAGCCCGATGTCAGCCCCTTGGCGGTGGTGATGAAGTCGGGAACGACCTCCTCTTCCGAGCAGGCAAACAGCGGCCCGGTGCGGCCGAAGCCGGTGATCACCTCGTCGGCGACGAAAAGAATGTCGAGCTCGCGGCAGAGGTCGCGCATGGCCTTCAGCCAGCCCTTGGGCGGCACGATGACGCCGCCGGAACCCTGGATCGGTTCGGCATAGAATGCCGCGACGCGATCGGCACCGATCGCCTCCACCTTGGCCCGCAGAGCGGCAAGCGATGCCGCGATGATCGCCTGCGGATCATCACCGACCGGGTTGCGATAGGGGTAGGGCGACGGAATTTTATGCTGCCAGTCGAAGGGGATGCCGAAGCCGGCATGGAAGTTCGGCAGCGCGGTCAGCCCCGCACCGACCGTCGAGGAGCCGTGATAACCCTGCTCCAGCGAGATGAACTGGTCGCGCTGCGGCTTGCCGCGGGCGATCCAGTAATAGCGGATGAAGCGGATCGTGCTGTCGACGGCGTCGGAACCGCCAAGCGTGAAATAGATGTGGCTTAGATCGCCCGGCGCGCGCTCGGCAAGCTCGGCGGCAAGGCGGATGGCGGGTTCGGAGCCCAGGCCGAAATAGGCCGTCGCATAGGGCAGTTCGCGCATCTGGCGCGTCGCCGCCTCGACGATCGATTCATGGCCATAGCCGGCATTGACGCACCAGAGGCCGGCAAAGCCGTCGATCAGCTGGCGGCCGTAAGCATCGGTCACCGTCGCCCCCTTGGCGGATGCCAACACCCGCACGCCCTGCGCTTCATGGCTGCGATAGGAGGCCACGGGATGAACGAGATGGGCGCGGTCGAGCTCGATGAGGGAATTGCTGTACATGGATGTCTCCTGCTTCAGCCGAGGGCCTGATTGACAAGGGCGAAAGTGGTCGCGGACGGATCGGCGTCGCGCGGAATCACCGGCTTGGTGATTGGGATCAGCGGTTTCGCCATGGCGATTCCACCGCCGACATGGGCGAGGCCCTGTGCGGCAAGCCAGGGCGCCAATCCGCTGTCGTCTGTCGTGTCGACGCGCAGAAACCCTCCCGGCCGCCGGGCGATGAAATGCGCGGCAAGGGCTTGGGCATCGTCGAGACCGGCGGCGACGATGGGGCCGATGACCTCGCCGCGGCCGAAGGCGCGAAGTGCCGCGAAGCCGCAGACGCGGCCGTCCCGGCGTATCACCGCGAATTCACCTGCCTTGGCGAGATGGGCGAGCAAGCGCCCGCGACCGGCGCCGAAGGCGCGGCGGTCGAGTGCGCTGATGGCATCCATATCGGCGGCGGTCGCAGCCTCCGTCCCCCGCAGAGCGGCAATCTCTCCTGCCACGCCCTGGTGCTGCCGGATCGCGCCCGTCTCCCTGAAGCCGAGCTTTTCATAGAGCGGCAGCCCTTGCTCCGTCGCGACCAGCCGCAACGGACGGCTGCCGGCGATCTCCAAGGCGGCGTCCATCAGCTTGCGGCCAAGGCCGCGCCCGCGCATCGCCTCGTCGACGATCACCATGTTGATGGTGGCGCAGTCGGCCTCGTACATCGTCGTCAGCACGGTTGCGACGACCCGGCCCTCTTCGATCGCGACCACGCCTTCGCTGAGGGCAAGGGCCATCTGCCAGTCCTCCAGCCGGTGCGGCCAGCCCGCTTGGCGGGAGAGCTGGACTGCGGCCTCCAGGTGTTCCGGGCCGAAAGCCACGAGATCGATCTGACGTGTCTGCATTGCGATGTCCTTCATCTCTTGCCGCAAAGTTTGGTGCAGGATCGACCGGCAGATCGTCTGAAGGCGGCGATCCCGGCAGTATCTTATAGCGTTGCTCGGACGGCCCGCCGCATCTTATGCTGGCAGGCGCGGGCGCATCACGAACCTCTCCGGCAATATGGCCAGCAACGGCGGCGGCCGCGCACAACCTTCTGCCAAAGCCGGCTCGGGATACGAAACATTCTGCTTCGGCGGTCCGGATTTCAGATGAGCGGACGCTCTGGCCGCAGCCTATGATGAGAGCAGCTGGAACATCAGGGATACCGTCATGGCTCACTTCCGTCCGAAATACATCACCTTCGACTGCTACGGCACGCTGACGAACTTCCAAATGGCGGAAGCCGCCCGCGATCTCTATGGCGAGCAGCTGAGCGAACCCCGCATGCTGGAGTTCATCCGGAACTTCGCCGCCTATCGTCTCGACGAGATCCTCGGCGACTGGAAGCCTTACAATGAGGTCGTGCACAATTCGCTCGAACGGGCCTGCAAGCGCAACGGCATAATATTCCGCGAGGAAGCCGCGCGGATGGTCTATGAGCGTGTGCCGAGCTGGGGGCCGCATCCGGACGTTCCGGCCGGCCTTGCCAAGGTCGCCAAGGAAATCCCGCTGGTGATCCTTTCCAACGCCATGAACGCGCAGATCATGTCGAATGTCGAAAAGCTCGGCGCACCGTTCCATGCGGTCTATACCGCTCAGCAGGCCAATGCCTACAAGCCGCGCTTCCAGGCCTTCGAATATATGTTCGACATGCTGGGCTGCGGGCCGGAGGACATCCTCCATTGTTCGTCGTCCTTCCGCTACGACCTGATGTCGGCCCATGATCTCGGGATCAAGAACAAGGTCTGGGTCAATCGCGGCCACGAGCCCGCCAACCCCTATTACGGCTATGTCGAAATTCCCGATATTTCGGGACTGCCCGGCGTCGTCGGGCTCTGAGGGAGAGCCGCGGCATGAAGCTCCAATCCTACTGGCACGACACCGCTCCGGCCTTCGCCAACGCCGCACAGGGACCTGTGGAAGGCCATTATGACGTCGCGGTCGTCGGCGCCGGCTTTACCGGGCTTGCCGCGGCCCGCCAGCTCGCCAAGGCGGGTGTTCGCGTCATCGTGCTGGAGGCCGAGGTGGTCGGCTGGGGAGCCTCGGGGCGCAATGGCGGCCATCTCAACAACGGCCTTGCCCACAGCTTCATCGGCGCCAAGGCCGAACTCGGCAAGGAGCGCGCCATCGCGCTCTACCAGGCGCTCGACGCTTCGATCGACACCATCGAGGCGATCATCGCCGAGGAGGGGATCGACTGCAATTTCCGCCGCGCCGGGAAACTGAAGCTCGCCTCCAAGCCGCAGCATTACGATGCGATCGCCCGCAATTTCGAGGCTATTCATGCCGAGGTCGATCCCGAGACCGCGCTCCTGTCGGCGAGCGACCTGAAAAGCGAGGTCGGCGCGCCCTTCCATGGCGCGATGCTGTCGAAAAAGAGCGCCATGATGCATATGGGTCGTTATGTCGTCGGCTTGGCGGAGGCCGCCAGACGCCATGGCGCGACGATCGTCGAAGGTGCCGCCGTCAGCGACCATCGCCAGGCGGACGGAAGACATGTCCTGAAGACAGCCAAGGGCGTCGTGACGGCCGACCATGTGCTGATTGCGACGGGCGCCTATACGACGCCCAATTTCGGCTATTTCCGCCGCCGCATCATTCCCGTTGGCAGTTTCATCATCGCCACACGACCGCTGACGGAGACGGAAATCGCGGCGACCATGCCCGGCAACCGCACCTGCGTGAACTCGATGAATATCGGCAATTACTGGCGCCTCGCGCCGGATAATCGGCTGATCTTCGGGGGGAGGGCGCGCTTCTCGGCCACCTCGGATCAGCGTTCGGACGCCAAAAGCGGCACGATCCTGCATGACAGCCTCGCCCGCATCTTCCCGCAGCTTGCCCATGTCGAGATCGATTATTGCTGGGGCGGGCTGGTGGATATGACTAGGGATCGTTATCCCCGCGCCGGATATCAGGACGGCGTCTGGTATGCGATGGGTTATTCCGGCCATGGGGCGCAGCTCTCCACCCATCTCGGAATGACGATCGCCGACGCGATCCTCGGCCGCCCGGACCATAATCCGCTCAAGGGCCTGGAATGGCCGGCGGTTCCCGGCCATTTCGGCAAGCCCTGGTTCCTGCCGCTGGTGGGGCTCTATTACAAGATGCTCGACAAGGTTCAGTAGGCCGGCCGGCTGTGCAGCTCAAGGGGTCGCGAAAGCAACTCCCAGACTGCTGACAATCCGTTGCAAAATCCACGACGTCATCCCAGGCCTTGTGCCGGATCTGCTCCGGCCCACTTAAGTGTCTGAACGTAAAGCGTTTTCATGTCAAACAATTGCAGTGGTCAGATGCTCGGCACAAGGCCGAGCATGACGGAGGGGACTTGCCTGGTCAGGCGAGGCCGCCGATATGGAAGGACTTCAGTTCCAGATATTCCTCGATGCCGGCCTGCGCGCCTTCGCGGCCGAGCCCCGATTGCTTGACACCGCCGAACGGGGCGACCTCGGTCGAGATGGCGCCGGTGTTGAGGCCGACCATGCCGAATTCGAGCGCTTCGCCGACCCGCCAGGCGCGCTTCAGGCTTTCCGTATAGAAATAGGCCGCAAGGCCGTAAGGCGTGCCGTTGGCAATCACAAGCGCCTCCTCCTCGGTCTCGAAGCGGAAGAGCGGCGCGACCGGACCGAAGGTCTCTTCACCGGCGAGCTGCATGTCGGTGGTGGCGCCGGTCAGGACCATGGGCGCGGTATATTGCCGGCCGGCCGGCAGCTCCGCCCTCCTGGTGACGATCGCGGCCCCTTTGGCAAGCGCATCCTCGACATGGCGGTTGATCTTGGCGATCGCCGCCTCGTTGATCATCGGTCCGATCGCGACGCCCGCTTCCGTTCCCGGCCCGACCTTCATCGCATCGACGCGGGCGGCAAGCTTCCTGGCGAATTCATCATAGACGCCGGCCTGGACGAGAATGCGGTTGGCGCAGACGCAGGTCTGGCCGCCATTGCGGAATTTCGAGACGATCGCGCCCTCGACGGCCGCGTCGATATCGGCATCGTCGAAAACGATGAACGGGGCATTGCCGCCGAGTTCCAGGGAAAGCCGTTTGACGCTGTCGGCAGCACCGCGCATCAGCAGCGAGCCGACGCGGGTCGAGCCGGTGAAGGAAATCTTGCGGACGGTCTCGTTGGCCATGATCTCGTTGCCGATCCCTGTCGGCATGCCGGTGACGATGTTGATCACGCCGGCCGGAATACCGGCCTTTTCGGCAAGCCAGCCGATGGCGAGCGCCGAGAAAGGCGTGAATTCGGAAGGCTTGATGACGACGGTGCAGCCGGCGGCAAGGGCCGGCGCCACCTTGCGGGTGATCATCGCATTGGGGAAATTCCAGGGCGTGATGATGCCGCAGACGCCGATCGGCTCCTTCAGCACGACGATACGCCGGTCAGGCGTGGGCGACGGGATGGTGTGCCCGCCGATGCGGCGAGCTTCCTCGGCAAACCATTTCACGAAGGAGGCGCCGTAGCGGATTTCGCCGCGTGCCTCGTCGAGCGGCTTGCCCTGTTCCGTGGTCAGGATCAGCGCGAGATCTTCGATGTGTTCGATCATCAGCGCGTGCCATGCCTCGAGAAGTGCTGCGCGCTCGGCATGCGTCCTCTTCTTCCACGGGCCATAGGCCGCTTCCGCGGCCTCGATCGCTGCCCGCGTTTCAGCCGCTCCCATGTCAGGGACCGTGCCGATGATCGCCTGGGTGGCCGGATCGATGACGTCGACGCTGTTGCCGGATGCGGCAGGAATCCACTTTCCGCCGATAAGCGCCTGTTGCCTGATGAGGCCGGCTTCCTTCACGTTTTGCATCTGTCTGTCCCCGATGACGAAATTAGAGCTGAGCGAGAATGGAGGCGGTGATCGCCTCGGTCCTGTCCTTGCCCGGAACCGTGCCGATGCCGCAGGCCGTGGTCCATTCGATCGCCTTGATGATGGCGCCGGCCGCGGCCTTCTCCCCGAGATGGTCGAGCATCATGGCGCCGGACCAGATGGCGGCGATGGGATTGGCGATGCCGAGATGGGCGATATCAGGAGCCGATCCGTGCACCGGTTCGAACATCGACGGCGCGCTGCGATCCGGATTGATGTTGGCCGAGGCGGCAAAGCCGAGCCCGCCCTGGATGGCGGCGCCGAGATCGGTCAGTATATCGCCGAAGAGATTGGAGGCGACGACCACGTCGAGGCTTTCCGGCGCCATCACCATGCGCGCCGCCATGGCGTCGATGTGATAGCTCGTCACTTCGACATCGGCATATTCGCCGGCAAGCTTGTGGGTGATCTCGTCCCAGAAGACCATCGAGAATTTCTGAGCGTTCGATTTCGTCACCGAGGCGAGCTTGCCGCGGCGGGCGCGCGCCTGTTCGAAGGCGAAGCGCAGGATGCGCTCGACGCCCGCGCGGGTGAAGATCGAGGTCTCGACGGCGACCTCATCGGCCGTGCCCTGATGGACGCGGCCGCCGGCGCCGGAATATTCGCCCTCGGTGTTTTCGCGGATGCAGAGGATGTCGAAGCCTGCGGACCTCAGCGGACCCTGCACGCCGGGCAGCAGGCGATGGGGACGGATATTGGCATATTGCACGAAGCTCTTGCGGATCGGCAGCAACAGGCCGTGCAGCGAAACCGAATCCGGCACCTCAGCCGGCCATCCCACAGCGCCGAGCAGGATGGCGTCGAAGCCGCGCAGCGTCTCGATGCCGTCGGCCGGCATCATCGCGCCGGTCTGCTTGTAGAAGGTGCAGGACCAGGGAAATTCCGTGCCGTCGAGCGAAAAGCCGGCCTTGTCGGCCGCCTTCTGCAGAACCGACCAGGCGGCTGCGGTGACATCTTTTCCGATACCGTCGCCGGGAATGAGAGCGATCCGATAGGTTGTCATGGAATTTCCTCTTAAAGACTGATCAAGACGCTCTTGCTCTTGCGATTGGCATGATAGGCCTCGCGGCCGAGATCCTTGCCGATGCCCGACTGCTTGTAGCCGCCGGTGGGAAGGATATGGTCGCGCGAGCGGTTGTACCGATTGACCCAGACCGTTCCGGCCTGCAGGCGGCGCGTGAGCCGGATCGCCCGGGAAAGATCGCGGGTGAAGAGCCCGGCCGCGAGGCCGTAGGTCGGATGGTCCGCCAGCGCCAGCGCCTCTTCCTCGTCCCGGAACGTCTGAAGCGTCAGCACGGGGCCGAAAATCTCTTCGGTGACGGCGGGCGAGTTACCGTCGATGCCGGCGATCAGGGTCGGCCTGTAGAAATAGCCGGGAGCATCCATCGGCAGGCCGCCCGTCAGGCATTCGCCGCCGGCTTCGATGGCCGCCGAGACGATTGCATGGATACGATCCTGCTGCTTCTCTGAAATGATTGGCGAATATTGTGCAGCGCCATCCCAGGTCGGAGCGGCAGCGGCGGTCTTCATCCGGGCGATGATCGCTTCCACGAGCTGCCCGGCGGCGGCTTCCTCGACGATGAGGCGGGAGCCGGCAACGCAGGCCTGGCCGGCATTGCTCATGATGCCGGCTGCAATCGCGGCCGCCGCCTTGTCGAGATCGGCATCGGCGAAGACGAGCTGCGGGCTCTTGCCGCCAAGCTCCAGCGTCATCGGCTTGACGCCCGTTCGGGCGATGTTTTCCATGATCGCCGATCCCGCGCGCGTCGAGCCGGTGAAGCTCACCTTGCCGATGTCGGGATGGCCGGTGATCGCCGTGCCGGTGATCGGCCCGTCCCCCAGCACGACATTGATCAGCCCAGCCGGCAGGCCGGCGCGAAGCGCGAGCTCGGCCAGATGAATGGTCGAAAAGGGCGTCATCTCGGAGGGTTTCAGAACCACCGCATTGCCGGCTGCAAGCGCTGGGCCGAGCTTCCACGCTGCCATCGATATCGGAAAATTCCATGGCGTGATCGCGCCGACGACGCCATATGGCTCCGTCATGATCATGCCGAGATTGCCGTCGTCGGTCGGCACGAGATCGCTGCCTTCCTTGTCGGCGAATTCGGCGAAGAAGCGGATCTGCTCCGCCGAAACCGCAATGTCGCCTTCCACCAAATGGCTGACGGGACGCGTCGACGAGAGCGCTTCCAGCCGCGCCAGATGTGGCGCTTCCTGCTCGATCAGGTCGGCCCAGCGATGCAGGACCTTCAGGCGCTCGCGTGGGCGAACGCCGCCCCAGTTGCTGTCTTTCAGCGCTGTTTTGGCCGATTGGACGGCCTGGTCGACCAGATCCTCGCCGGCAACAGGGCAACCGGCATAGGCCTTGCCGTCGGACGGGCGGCGCATGGGAAGGACACCGTCCGCCGGTATGAGGCGACCTCCCACGAGATGGCCGATGGGAAGGGAAAGGCTGTCGGGATCGAAACTCAGCGTCATGGCAATACCTCGGATCACTGAGAGCAAGGCTAGCCGATCGGCCGAAGTAGCTTGATCCGATGACGGCGGGGAGGGCAGCGGAAAAACCCGTTCTGCCGCCGCCCGACAGCTTATTGTTTGGCGCCCTCACGCCATGACGGTGACGTAGATCTTGCGGACCGTTTCGATGGTTTTCCAGACGCCGACGAAGCCGGGCTTCATGACGAAGCTGTCGCCCGCCTTGTAGACGACGGGATCGCCGCCTTCCCCAGTGATTTCGACGACGCCGGAGAGGATGTGGCAGAATTCGAAGGTCTCGCCCTTGATCGAGCGCGTGACGCCGGGGGTGGCTTCCCAGACGCCGGTATGAATCATCTCGCCGCGGGCGACGTCCTGCGCCCAGGTCTTGAACTCGGGATTGCCCGAGATCAGCCGCTCCGGCAATGGCAGGTTTTCGCGCGGCGCAAAGGACGGGTTCGGGTCGATGGTCTTGAGAAGCGACATGGGGTTTCCTTTCGAGGTTGAACTGTCAGTAGCCGCGACGCCGGTCGATCAAGCCGACCGGGTCCAATCCGGCACGCATCCGCTTGATGTTGTCGGCGACGGCGCGGGCAGCACTATGGGGTTGGGTGACGCTCGCGACATGAGGCGTGAGCATTATTCCGGGATGGTTCCAGAAGGCATGCTCCGCCGGCAGCGGCTCCGGATCGGTGACGTCGATCACGGCGCCGGAGAGATGTCCGCTGTCCAGCGCCGCGATCAGGGCTTCGTGGTCGAGCTGCGGCCCGCGGCCGGTATGAACCACCGCCGCGCCCTGCGGCAGGCCGGCGAAGAGGTCGGCGTCGAGAAAGCCGCGGGTCTCGTCGGTCAGCGGCAGGAGGCAGACCAGGATATCGGTCTCGGCCAGCATGGCCGCGAGCCCGGCATCGCCAGCGTGGCAGGTCACTCCCTCGATCTCGTGCTGCGACCGGCTCCAGCCCGACAGCGGAAAGCCGAAAGGCCTCAGCCGCTCGAGCACGGCCCGGCCAAGCACGCCGAGGCCGAGAACGCCGATGCGGCGCTCCGGCGCCTGGAGCTGGGGCAGGGCCTTCCAGACCCGATCGCGCTGCTGCCCGAGATAGGCGGGCAGGTTGCGGTGAAGCGCCAGCACGGCAAGCGTCACATATTCCTGCATCATGCGCACGATGCCTTCCTCGACCATACGCACCACCTTCACATGGTCAGGCACCTCGTCGATCTGGAACTGGTCGACCCCGGCGCCGATCGAAAACAGCACTTCGAGATTGCGGTAGCGCGGGAGGTCGGCGGGAACCGTCCAGCTGATCAGGTAGCGCACGGCGTCGGGATCGACGCTCGCAGGTTCCATCGAGAAAGGCAGATCCGGCAGTTCGCGCGCGAAGATCTCCTGGAAGACGGCGCCGCGGCGGGCATCGGAATTGAAGAGAAAGGTCATCGTCCGGGTTCCTTCTCGGGAAATCAGGCGCGGCAGCGGGCGGCAAGCGCCTCGACCATCGCCTGGCAGGCGGCAAGCTCGGTCATCAGGATGAACTCATCCGGCTTGTGAGCGCGGGCGATATCGCCCGGGCCGCAGATGATCGCATCCACGCCCGCTCGCTGATAGAGGCCGGCTTCCGTGCCGTAGCTGACGGCCGCGAGCGGCGCCTTGCCCGTCAATTCCTGCAGCAGACCGGCGAGCGGTGCGCCCGGCGGCAGCGAGAGAGCCGGATAGGCGCTGAGCACATCCCATTCGACGGCAAAACCCCGGGTCTTCAGGGCCTCCGCAGCCTCGCGCACACCGGCGAGCAGGGAGACGGGATCGACGCCGGATACCGCGCGCGCCTCCACTTCCAGGGTGCAGAGATCGGGAATGATGTTGACCGCCTGGCCGCCATGGATAGTTCCGGCCTGCAGCGACGAATAGGACGGTTCGAATGCCTCGTCGAACGGGCCTCTCGCCAAATCCTGGGCCGTGGCAATCGCCGCGTTCAGCACGTCGGCCATGGCATGCAGAGCGTTGAGGCCGAGGTCGGGCCGGGAGGAATGACCGGTGCGGCCCCTGACAGTGATGCGGGCGGCGGCCTTGCCCTTGTGGGCGAGGATCGCCTGCATGCCGCTCGGCTCGCCGATCACCGCGCCGAGCGGCGGCGCACAGAGATCGGGCAGCCGGGAAAGCAGATGAGGCACGCCGCGGCAGCCTGCCTCCTCGTCATAGGAAAAGGCGAGATGGACCGGGCGGGCAAGCGGGCTTGCCGTCAGCGCCGGCACGGCCGCGAGGACGGCGGCCAGGAACCCTTTCATATCTGATGTGCCGCGGCCGTAGAGCCGCTCGCCTTCGGCTCTCAGCACGAAGGGATCGGCGCTCCAGCCGGCTTCATTGGCGGGGACGACATCCATATGGCCGGAAAGGACGTAGCCCGGCTGATCGGAAGGGCCGATGGTCGCGAAGAGATTGGCCCGGTCGCCCTCGGGACCGGGCAGAATATGGGCTTCGATCCCGAAGGAGCGGAGATAGGCGTCGATCCAGCCGACGATGGCCTCGTTGAACGTGCCGACGACGGAGGGGAAGCCGATGAGCTTGCGGAGGATCTCGACCACCTGCATGGGCGTCCGCGGCAGGGTCTCGGAAGCGCTGTGCGTGCTGGCTTGAGAAGACATTCCCAACCTCTTTGAGTAAACGGCGACACCGCCGACTGGAATCTTTTCCAGGATGCGAGGCTTTAGATGCCGAAAGCTTCATCGATTTGGTTGATTGTTGCGCAGGCTTGGGATTGACCAGCGATTTCTGCCGGCGGCTTTCCTATAGTCTGGCTGGGAGGGGACGTCGGGACATGAGTCCGGCCGACGTTGTCATGGGGATCAATTTCTGGAGGAAGCGCGTGACCGCTGGGAAATCGAGACTGGTCGACAGCTTCGAAATGCGCATCGCCGACATCGATACGGTCGATCTCGAACAGTTGCATGCCCTGTCGATCGGCGTCGGCTGGCCGCACCGCGCCGACGACTGGCAATTCGTCCGCGAGATCGGCCAGGGCGTGGTGGCGCTGGATGAAGTCGGCCGCGTCTTGGGATCGGCCATGTGGTTTCCCTATGGCGTGGATTTCGCCACGATCGGCCTCGTCATCACCTCGCCTCGCCTGCAGGCCCGGGGCGCCGGCCAATGGCTGATGGACCACGTCCTCGCCGAGATTCCCCAGCGCAATCTCGGTCTGAACGCGACACGGGCGGCCAAACGCCTTTATCGGTCTCTCGACTTCACGATAGAGGCCGTCGTCTCCCAATGCCAGGGCGAGGCATCCTTGCCGCCTGATGTGCAAACACCGCCCGACGCCGAAATCCGGGCGCTGAAGAGGGCGGACCTCGCGGCCATAACCGCGCTGGACAAAGAGGCTTTCGGCGCGGATCGCGCCTCGCTGCTTGCCCGAATTCTTCCCTCGTCCAGCGGCCTCGGCTTAATCCGCAACGGAAAGATCGAAGCCTTTTCCTTCTGCCGCCGGTTCGGCCGCGGCCACGTGATCGGCCCGGTGGTGGCCGCGGGCGACGCCGACGCGATCGCCATCATCCGCCCGCATGTCGCGGAGCATGCCGGCAGATTCCTGCGGCTCGACACGCGTGAGAAGAGCGGAGCCTTTTCCGATTTCCTTTCGCATTGCGGCCTTTCCGTCTTCGACACCGTCACCACCATGTCGCGCGGCCGCCCCTGGCTCGAGGTGCGGGAGCATCGCGCGGGCACGCCGAAAATATACGCATTGGCCGGTCACGCGCTCGGCTGACTCATCTTTCTCGCCGCACTGCGCCGCCGCTCGGTCTCGGCAAGAAGATCGACGAAGGCGCGAACCTTTGCGGGACGAAACCGGGCCGGCGGAAATACCGCGTAGATACCGCCGCTCGGCAGCAGCCAGTCCGGGAACATCCGAACCAGCCGTCCCGACTGTACTTCGGCGGCAATCGAGAAATCGGGAAATATTCCGAGCCCGATGCCCGAGCGCATACAGGCGTAGACCGCTGCGGTCTTGTCACAGGTCACCAGCGGCGAAAACTCCGTCAGCACCTGCTCGTCTCCCCGTGAGAAGGATAAGCGGCCGATGTGCTTCAGCGCTTCATTGCCGATCCAGGGCAGCCGCGGCGTGTCAGCCGGCGAGACCGGCCCGAGCCGGGCCGCAAGGGCAGGGGAGGCGACCACGACCTGATGGAACGTGCCGATCTTGCGGGAGACATTGCTCGAATCGGCGAGCCATCCGACGCGGATGCCGAGATCCCGTTCGTCATCCACGAGATTGCTGACCATGTCGTCGAAATTGGCTTCCACCCGCATCTGCGGATAGGTCTTGAGATAGGTTGCGATCGTCTCCGCCACCACGGCAGTGCCGTAATCGAGAGGCGCGGTCAGCCGCAACAGGCCCGTCGGTTCCTCGGTGTGGCGCGCGACGTCGGCAAAGGCGGATTCGGCTTCCCTCAAGAGCTGGCTCGCGCGCTCGTAGAATTGCCGTCCGGCATCCGTGGGCCGCACCCGCCGCGTGCTTCTCACGAGAAGCGTGACGGCCAGTTCTTCTTCCAGCCTGCCGACCTGATGGCTGACAACCGCCTTGGCGACGTTCAGCCGATCCGCCGCCGCCGTGAACGAGCCGGCTTCGATGACGGTGGTGAAATAAGCCAGGCGGTTGAGGTTGAGAAGTTTTGACATGCAAATTGTCTGATCTGATCAGACAAAGAGTATGATTGATCCGTATTTATAGCAAGATCGATTGCTGGCAATCTGCCCCGGAATTCGAACCCGAGGTCATCCATGCAGACGCCCGTCATCTATCTCTTCGACCCATTGTGCGGCTGGTGTTATGGCGCGGCCCCCGTGCTCGACAAGCTCTCCGCCCTCGGCATGACGGTCGAGCACCTGCCGACCGGACTGTTCAGCGGCGCCGGCGCCCGGCCCATGGATCGCGGATTTGCCGGCTACGCCTGGCGCAACGATCAGCGGATCAACCAGTTGACCGGCCAGCCGTTCAGCCAAACCTATTTCGATCATGTGCTGAACGCCGAGAATACCCGCTTCGATTCCGGAGCCGCGACGCTTGGCATCGTCGCCGTCATGGCGACCGATCCGGGCGCCGAAGGGCTCGCGCTCAAGGCGCTTCAGACCGCTCGATATGTCGAGGGAGCCGACATCGTCACACATCATGGCGTGGCGGCCGTTTTGGACAAGGCAGGGTTTGCCAAAGCCGCCGCCCACCTCCAGCAGGCCGATGATGCGCTCTCCAAGACCCTTGCGGAGCTGGTAAAGCGCGGCGGCGGCACGCTGCGTTCGCTGCATGCGGACGGCGTTCCCGCGCTCGCGGTCCAAAAGGCCGGCAAGCTTCACCTGATCTCGTCGAATGCCCTCTTCGGCAGCTTCGACAGCCTCGTCACCCAGATCACCCATCCCTGAAACGAAAGGTCAAACCATGGCTAAAGTCGCTCTCATCGGCGCATCGGGAAAAGTAGGCGCCCGCCTTGCCAGCGAGCTCTCCAATCGCGGACACAGCGTCACCGGCATTGCCCGCCACCCGGAAAACATCGTGGCCTTGCCGAATGTCACGCCGGTGCGCGGCGATGTCGCCGACAAACAAGGCCTCGCTGAGCTTCTCAAAGGACACGACGCGGTCATTTCTTCCGTGCATTTCCTCGATAGCGATTACACCGTGCTCGTCGACGCCGTGCGCGCCTCCGGCGTGAAACGCTACCTGGTCGTCGGCGGCGCCGGCAGCCTGGAAATCGCTCCGGGCAAGCGCCTCGTCGATCAGCCCGAATTTCCTGCCATCTACAAGGCCGAAGCCCTCAAGGGTGGCGAGTTCCTGACCTATCTCAAGACGGTCGACGATCTCGACTGGACCTTCCTGTCGCCCTCGGCCCTCTTCGTCCCCGGCGAACGCACGGGGAACTTCCGTCTCGGCGAAGATCAGCTTCTGTCCAGCGACAAAGGCTCGACCATCTCGTTCGAAGATTATGCCATCGCCATGGTCGACGAACTGGAAAACCCGAAGAACATCCGCAAGCGCTTTACCGTCGGCTATTGATCGCCAGGCGTCCAGCCATCGGCCCACGGGACACGATCCAAGCAACAGGCTGCCGACATCGGCAGCCTTCGTCTGTTTGTGGGGGCCTCGAGGGCAGTCATCCGCCGCATGGCCGATTGCCGCAATCCCAGCCACCTATTGCGCAGCGCAAGGAGCGGTCGCGGCCGGCTCAGGCCCGTCGCTATTCCTGGCTATCGCCATTGCGCTGAACACGTTGCGGAGCTCCGCCACGGCCTTGTTGGCGAGCATGCCGATCGCCAGGCCGCCGGCGATGGCGAGCAGGTGAAAGACCGGAACCGGCAAGGCGCCGGCTGCCGGCGTCATCAGCAGCTCCGGTACGAAGCGGTGCAGCAGGTAGATGGGGAAGGCAGAGACCGCGATCAGCGTCACCACGCGGCCGAGCCACACCGGCAGGCGAATATGCGGCAGATGAAGAAGGGTGAGAAGCGCCGCGAAGATCGTCAGATACTTGATCGTCGTTCCAATCCAAACCGTTTCCCAGAAGGCGAGATAACCGAGCACGACCGCCGCAAGCGCCGTCAGGACCGTCCGCCGCGCCGCGCTGTCGGCAAGGCCCGCGCACCAGCCGAAGATGCCGAGGTAAAATCCCCAATAGATCGTGAAAATCTGCCGCTTGCCGATGTCGAAGACGGGCGGAAGGGAAAAGCGCGCGGCGACAGCCAGTCCCAGCAGGCCAAGCGAAAAGGCAAAGGGTCTTGCCCGCGCGAGTTTGCGCACCGCAGGCACGGCGAAAATGAGCGACAAGACGAGAAGCGTCTGCGCATAGGCTTCGATGAACCAGTAGAGATAGGGAACCATCTCGTGGCGCTCCGGATCGGCATAGCCGAAATTGCCGGTCAGCGTGATCGAGGCCCAGGGAACCGTCCGCCACGCGAGCGCATAGGCGGCGACGATGAAGAAATAGGGAATGAGAACGTTGATGGCGGGGCGCAGCGCATGGCGGAACTGGCCGGCGAGGAAATGGGCTGATTGGAAGCGCGCCAGGCTGAAGCCGACGAGGAGCAGCATGACGCCCGATCCGCCGGGAATGGGCCACAGCATCTCGTGGTGCACCACCACCAGCAGGATGGCCATCGCCCTCAGGACCAGGTCGGTCGGCAACGCCCTGATGTCGGCAAGCCGGGAGGAGCGTGTTGCCCTCAGGCAAGTGTCGAGTTCGGCGATCCGCATATGCGCCCAGCCTTCCGGCAGGTCGACGCCGAGCCGGTCGAATTCCATGGTCAATTGCAGGAAGCGCAGGGAATCGCCGCCGAGCGAGACGAAGCTGTCATTGCGGCCGACGGTGAGGGGATAGAAGACGTGGGCATAGGCTTCGAGCACGCCGACCGCCGCCGGACGGCTTTTCTCGCGTGTCTTGCGCATCTCCTCCCCAAGCCTGTCATAATCGATCTTGCCGGAGGCAAGCCTTGGCAGGTTCGGTTGCTCGGCAACGGAGATCAGGTTCGCGGGAAGATGGCTCGCCTGCGCAAGGATCCGCCGCGCCCGGTCGGCCACGCCCGCTTCAGTCACATAGGCCTGCAGACCTTCATCGTCACCCACCACCGCAGCCGCGATGCCGGCCTCCGCCAGAGCCTGCTCCATGATGTCGAAGCCGATCCTCAGGCCCGCGACCTTGGCGAAACGGCTTTTGCGCCCGACGATGCGGAAGAAACCCTGCTCGTCGCGGACGGCGATATCGCCGGTATGCAGCGCCTCGACCTCGGCCGGGCGCGCGAGATCGGAGCGATCCGCACCGTAACCCATCATCACGTTCGGGCCGGAATAGACGAGTTCTCCAGCGGCACCCGGCCGGTCGACCGGTTTTCCGTCATCATCGACAAGACTGAGGCTGCCGCCGGATATGGCGATGCCGATCCGCTCTTCATTGTCCGACAGGCTCTCCGGCGGGACGAAGGCGATACGGGCCGCAGCCTCGGTCTGGCCGTACATGACGAAGAAGCGGCCGCCGCAGGCGCGCATGTGGTCCCGATAGAGGCGAATGCGTTCGGGAGCGAGCCTTCCGCCGGCCACCGTCATGAAGCGCAGCGCCTTGAGCTCAGCCGTCCGGAAGCGCGTCTTTTCCATGAGTTCATAGGAATAAGGCACGCCCGAAAAATTGGTGCAGCCGCTTTCGCCGATCACGCGTGCGAAATCGTCGCTCATCACGGAGACGCCGGGGAAGAAAATGCTGCCGCCGGCGATCAGGTGAGAATGGAGGACGGAGAGCCCATAGGAGTAGTGAAGCGGCAGGACGAGGGCAGCCCTGTCGGCCGGGGAAAGGTCGAGATAACCCGCGATCGAACGCGCATTGGCGTCGAGACTGGCATAGGAAAGGCGCACGGCCTTGGCAGCGCCCGAGCTGCCGGAAGTCATCAGCACGAGAGCGAGATCGGGATGAAGTTGCTGCGCGCTCCGCGCAGGCCGGCTTTCATCGATCAGGCGCCAGCGGCCGTCGACCGGCCGGAAGGTGAAGTCGGGCCGAAAGGCTGCAAGAAAATCACTCCATAGCCGGTCGTCGCATGGGGGCAGCATGGCGACCGCATGGCCTGCCCGCAGCGCGCCCAGATAGGCGACGATCATATGCTCCGAGGTTTCCGCCGAGATCGCGACAAGCCGCTTTTCTCCCCGGCCCAGCCGCTCGGCAAACCGCAAGGTTCGCGCGTTGAGATCGGCATATGAAAGCGTCCGCCCGTCGGCGAAGACAAGCGCCGGGCGATCATCCGCGCGAAGGATTTCTGACAAGATGTCGACAGGGATCATGCTCATGCTTCAGGTTGCCGGAAAACTTGCCGAAGCGCCTATAATCCTTGAGTATCACAGTCAACTACTAGCGGCGTGACCCATTATTTTTTGATGTTGATCGGCCGCTTTCCTGCCCACTCGCGAAAGCATGGCAACCGGCAGGATGCCGACCGCCACGATGGCCAATGCGACCAGAGACGCTTCCTCATATGTGCCGCGAGCCGCCTCGCCGTAGAGATGCGTCGCGAACGTCTCGAAGTTGAGAGGCCTGAGGAGCAGGGTCGCAGGCAGTTCCTTGACGCAATCGACGAAAACAAGGAGCGCCCCGGTGGCGAGCGCCGTTTTGGAGAGCGGCAAATGCACATTCATGAAGGTCTGGTTGGCCGTCTTGCCGAGGGTCCGGGACGCATGATCGAGCGACAGTGGTATGCGGGACAGCCCCGCATCGATGCTTCCGGCCGAGATGGCAAGGAAGCGAACGACATAGACATAGATCAGGGCCGCCCCCGAACCCATCAGCAGCAGGCCGGTCGAATATCCGAACCATCGTTGTGCCGTCTGATCGACGATCCTGTCGAAAGAGGCGAGCACGATCAGGGAACCGATCGCGATCACCGTGCCGGGTGCTGCATAACCCATGGTCGAAAGGCGATAGGTCCAGCCGGTAAGCGCGCCCGGCCTCAGCCGGCCCGCATAGGCGATCACCACGCCGAGAACCACGGCCAGAACCGTGGCGATCGAAGCAAAGCTCAATGTATTCAGAGCTTCCACGGCGAGCCGGTCCGAAATGCCCGTGAAGTTCCAGCGTTTGAAAGCCTCGACGGCGAGATAGAGGCCGGGAATGGCAAAGCCGATCAGTGCGGGCAGGATGCCGAGGGCAAACAGGGCTGGAGAACGCCAGCCATGGACCCGGCGCGGTGCAGCCGGATTGAAGCGCTGCGTCCCCGTGCTGTAGCGCTGCTTTCGCCGTGCCCAGCGCTCGAGAGACACGAGCAGGACGACGAGAAACAGAAGAAGCAGGGCGATCTGCGAAGCGCCCGGCAGATCGGAGCGTGTGACCCAGGTCGAATAGATCGATACCGTCAGCGTGCGGATGCCGAGAAACTCGGATGCGCCGATGTCGTTCAGCGTTTCCATCAGGGCAAGGCTGATCCCGACGGCGATGGCAGGCCGGGCAAGGGGCAGCGCCACTTTCCACAGCACGGCGCGTTGGGTTACGCCAAGCGTCCGTGCAGCCTCGATGAGATTTGCGGACTGCGTGACGAACATCGCCCGCGTCGGAAGATAGACATAGGGGTAGAGCACGAAGCCGAGCAGGAAGATGCAGCCCGGCATCGAGCGAATGTCGGGGAGCCGGAATTCCCGGGGACTGGAATAGCCGAACATCCAGCGGATCGCGCCTTGGAAGGCGCCGAGCGGATGGAGGATATCGAGATAGGCATAGGCAATGATGTAGGACGGCACGGCCAGCGGAAGCAGCACCACCCATTCGAGCAGCGCTCTGCCCCGAAAGTCATAAGCCGTCACCAGCCACGCAAGCATCGTCCCGACAATTCCGCTCACCGCCGCCACTCCCGCAAGCAGTATCAGCGTGTTGACGAACGTGATCGGCAGGACGGTGGCGGCGAGGTGGCTCCAGAGCCCGTTTGACGGGAGCGCCGCCTGAGAGGCGATCCCGAGAACGGGAAGCAGAACGAGTACGGCAACCAGGCAGGATGCCCGCGTCCAACCCGAGAGATGGTTACGGCGCTTAGCTATCGAAGCCGACCTTGTCGACCAGTTCGCTCGCCTGCTTGCGGTGGCGCACCACTTCGCCGAGCGGCGTCTTGTCGATGGTCAGTTTGCCGAATGACTCGATGATGGGATCGGCCGCGACGCCTGCCTTCACCGGATATTCGTAGTTCGCCTCGGCGTAGATCTTCTGCGCTTCGTCGGAAACCAGATATTCGAGGAGCTTGATCGCCTCGTCCTTGTTCTTGGCGTGCTTGGCGACGGCCGCGCCGCTGATGTTCACCTGCGTGCCGCCCTCCTTGAAGGTCGGCAGGACGACCTTGATCGCCTGGCCCCAGGCAACCTGATCCTCGCCGCCCTTGCCCGAGCGCATCAGCCCGACATAATAGGAATTGGCGATACCGATATCGCATATGCCGCCGAGAATATCCTTGGCAACATCGCGGTCGCCGCCGGCTGCCTTGCGCGCCAGGTTCGCCTTGACGCCCGCCAGCCACTTTTCGGTTTCCTCCGCCCCGTAATGCGCGATGTAATCGGCAATCAAAGCGGTGTTGTAGGGGTGCTGGCCCGGCCGGATGCAGATCTTGCCCTTCCAGGCGGAATCGGCGAGCTGCTCGTAGTTGAAAGTTGCCAGGTCGAGGTCCTTCGCCGCGTAGAGAACGCGCGCCCTGTAGGAAAGGCCGAACCAATGACCGTCTGGGTCTCGGAGCTGGGATGGGACGGCATCGGTCAGGACAGCGGACTGGATGGGCTGCGTGACGCCTTTCTCGACCAGGTCGACGAGGTTGCCGGCGTCAACCGCCATCAAAATGTCTGCGGGTGAACTTTCCCCTTCGCTTGCAACACGCTCCGGCAATCCGTCCTTCAGGAAAACGGTGTTGACCGTGATGCCGGTCGACTCGGTGAAAGCTTCGAGGAGAGGCTTGACCAGGCCGGGTTCCCGGGTGGTGTAGATATTGACCTCAGCAGCGGTCGCGGCAAGCGGAAGTGCCGCAGAGATAGCCAGGCCGAGAGTGAAGCGTACGAACATCGAGAGTCCCCCTAACTCGAGAAATGCCGTAGCATCCAGCATACTGGAATTTTAAAATCAACTTATGAACGGCTTTCCAAGCACAAAAAAAGTTGATCGGCTGCCGATCAATCCCGATCAGGCGAACGGAAGGCAAGGACCGGCGTGCCGGGAAAACTGAAGGTGATCCGGTCGCCGATCACGCCAAGCCGCTTGGTCGATCTTGCCTTGATGGGTGCGGCCAGCCCCTCCACCTCGATCGTCACCTGCTCGATCTCGCCCAGCAGGGAGCGGTCGATGACCGTGCCGGCATGCCGATCCGCCGCTCCGCTCAAGTCGATATCCTGAGGCCTGATATAGGCGATTGCCTCGACACCCTCCGGCAACGGCGAACGGAGCGCAAATTCCCCAAGGGCCGTTTGAATATGCCCCGATCGCACCTTGCCCGGCACCTTGTTGTAGGTGGTGAAGAAGTCGGCCGCATAGGCGGAGTTCGGGCTGTCGTAGAGTTCGTAGCTGGAGCCCGTCTGCACGATCTCGCCAGCCCGCATCAGCACCACCCGATCGCCTGACGACAGGGCTTCCTCCGGATCGTGCGTGACGATGACCGCCGTCGTTCCCAATGCTCTCAGCAGGCCAAGCGTATCCTGCCTCACTTTCTCGCGAAGGGTTCTGTCGAGATTGGAAAACGGCTCGTCGAGCAGGAGCAGCCGGGGAGCGCGCGCCAGAGCCCGCGCAAGCGCCACCCGCTGCTGTTCTCCGCCGGACAGAGTGTGGGGATAGCGCTGCCTCATCTGCGCGAGACCGAGGCGGTCGGTCAGCTCGCCGATACGCTGCTCGACCTCTCGCCGGTCGTCGTTTCCGAGACCGAAACGTATGTTCTTTTCCACGGTCAGGTGCGGAAAGAGCGCATAATCCTGAAAGACGAAACCGATTTTCCGGTGCTCCGGCTGAACGAAACGGGAAGGGCCGGCAACCTGTCCGCCATATATCGATACCGAGCCCGCATCGGGCTTCTCGATCCCCGCAATGATTCTGAGCAGGGTGGACTTGCCGCACCCGGAATGGCCGACCAGGCAGACGATCTCACCTTCGGCGACCGTCATCGAGACATCGTTTAGCGCTTTCGCCCGGCCGAACCGCCGGGATACCTGTGAAAGGTCGAGCATCCCGAGTTCCCATCCGTGGTGAATGCCGTTCTTCGTCTGCCGGGAAGGTGTCTATCTCAGCAGAGAGGAATGTCCAAGCCCCGCAGCCCGGTTGAAACGTGCAGCGCATTGCTCGGAAGAGCGAATAGGAAAATCGGTGTGCCCAGGCTTTTTAATCCCATGGCCGCCACGGTTCGTATAGGGACATCGGCTATCTGCTGAGCAGCGCGACCAGCGACATCGGCATCTCGACCGTGAAGAAATCCATTGCCGTACCGATAATGATCGTCCACGCCACGATCAGGAAAATGAGCGCTGCAATCCTGATTTCTATCGGTCCCAGCATATGTGTCCCCCCAGACAAAACCTTTATCCCTCGCGAAAATCCGCTATCCGCGAGGGTGATGTGCGACCGGAGAGTGCGTGGGGGCGTGCAGCGCCGAAGTCTTGGCCCTCTCGAAACTGATGTCGCTTTGACCGTTGCTTCGCTCGAGACAATGCCCGTCCAGGAAGGCGTGATAGGCGTCTGCGATGCCCTCCTTTAGGCCGATCTTAGGAGACCAGCCGAGGGTGCGAAGCTTGTCGACGCTCAGGAGTTTACGTGGCGTGCCATCCGGCTTGCCGAGGTCGCGCGTGATCTTGCCTTTGAAACCAACGATATTGGAGACGAGGCGTGTCAGTTCGAGAATGGAAATGTCTTCGCCGGAACCGACGTTCACATGACTTTCGGCGGAATAGGTCTTCATGAGATGGAGGCAGGCGTCGGCGCAATCGTCGACATGCAGGAATTCGCGCCGCGGCGTGCCGGTGCCCCAGATGCATATCTCGTGCTGCCGGTTGATCTTGGCCTCGTGCGCCTTGCGTATGAGCGCCGGCATGACATGGCTCGACCCGAGGTCGAAATTGTCCCCTGGGCCATAAAGATTGGTGGGCATGGCCGAGATGAAATCTCTGCCATGCTGTTTGCGATAGGCCTGGCAGAGCTTCAAACCGGCAATTTTGGCGATCGCATACCATTCATTCGTGGGCTCCAGCGATCCGGCCAGAAGTGAATCCTCGACGATCGGCTGATCGGCGAACTTCGGATAGATGCAGGACGAGCCCAGAAACATCAGTTTTTCGACGTTGGCTCTATGGGCTGCGTGGATGACGTTCGCCTGGAGAACCAAGTTGTCGTACAGGAAGTCGGCCGGATAGGTCGCGTTCGCGAGAATGCCGCCGACCCGCGCAGCAGCCAGGAAGACGGCGTCCGGACGATTTTCACTCATCCAGGCCTCGACCTGATCCTGCCGCCTGAGATCGACCTCGGCGCGGGTGGCCGTCAAAATCTCGCAGCCCTCGGAAGCGAGACGCCGCACGATCGCAGAGCCCACCATGCCGCGATGGCCCGCGACATAGACCCTTTTTCCGGCAAGGCTGTAGATCAGTTCAGGCATAGGCAAAACCCCCAGCGACGCTCGAATTCATGCTTCAAAATCGTGGTATTTCATCAACGATCTTTCGAACAACTCTGAATCGCTGAAGTTGTATTTGGCATGCTGCTTCGGTTGGACATCGTTTATGACGACCGAAAGCTCGGCATTGCGTACGCTTTTCAGCTGCTGCAGGCAGAATTCGACGGCGCGACGGCTCGTCTTTCCCCATCTGACGACCACCAGCGTTCGCTCCGCTGCCGCCGTCAGATGCATCGTATCGGTCGAAGCGAGCACGGGCGCGCTGTCGAAGACGACGATCTTGCCTCTGACGCGGGCCATTTCGATGATGTCAGCCGCATCGCTCGAATGAGTGTGCCGATGGAGCCGGGGATTGCCGGCCGGAATGAAGTCGATACCGCTTGGATGGTGATGAATGATGTCCCCTAGTCGGACCTGTCCACTCAGGAATTCATTCAACCCATGCTCGAGCTCCGATTGGAAAAACGAGTCCAGCCTTCCGTGTCGAAGATCGCCGTCGACAAGCAGCACCGGAATTCCGTTTGCGGCGAGTTCGATTGCCAACGATCTGGCGACAAGCGACTTGCCTTCTCCGCTGTGGGCCGACGTCACGACGATGCTGTTGGGCAACTTTCCGCCATTGGATTGTTTGAGCGAAATGATGACGGTGCGAATTGCCTCGTCGAACATCCCGTCCGGCACCTGCCCGAAGAATGTCGACGGATTTCCCCCGTCTTTCCTTTTCAAACGCGGGACGAATCCGGCGGGTACTATGCGCGGCATGCCGGCCATCTGGTCGAAACTACGGACCGACTTGTCCATCATCTCGACCACGAAAGCGGCTGTCACCGCGATCGAAACTGAAGCCAGGAGGGCGCCGACCAGATAGAAAAGCCGTCCGCGTCCCTGCGGCGCGAGCGGTACTGCGGCCGGCGACAAGACTTCCAGTTCGGCGCCCGGCAGCAAGGCTTGCCCGGCCAGGGTCCTGCGGTTCTCCTCGAGCTTATCGAGCGACGTTTGCTCCTTGTCAGCCAGGCGCTGGAGCCGCATCAGCTCCGTTTGCGCCAGGGCAGAGCGAGAGCGCTTATCGTGAGCCTCCGCCAATGCCGATTGGACGACGTCGTGCTCATGATCAAGCGCCGCAAGCTTGGCGCGTATCGACTGGAGATACCGGTCGATCGCAAGGCTGAGATCGGTGCGGGATTTAAGGATTTTCGCGCGCGAATCGACCACTGCTTCGGCGGTGTTGCCATATGTTTCGAGAAGACGGTCGAGATCTTGTTCCTGCGCACGAAGCTCGCGCTGCATTGCGCCGATGCTGTCGGGAATAACGATGGTCTGCAGGGCAAGCGAGGGGTCGTCGGCCGCTTCCAGTGTCGATATCGTTGCTCTCATTTCAGCGCGGCTTTGGTCGATTTTCGTCTGCCGCTCGCCCAACTCCATTATCGACTTGATCTGTTCGACCTGAGCTTCGTCATTTGAGACGACGTCCATCGTTTCCTGATATTGGTCGGCGGCGTCGCGTGCCGCCTTGGCTCGACCCTGCTGTTCGGCGATGCGCCGCAAAACCCATTCTTCCGCCGCGTCCAGGCGGCCGCGGAAGCTGTTCTTTCGCTCTTCAAGGTAAATACTGATGAGCCGGTTCGGGACCGAGGCTGCCAGCTTGGGGTCACTCGCATCGAAGCCGATCTGAATGACGTCACCCTGGCCGTCGCGCCACACGCGGAGCGCCCTGTAATATTCCGGAATTATGGGCTCTATGCTGTTTCGTGCCGACAACGACGATTTTTCTCTGTCGACCAAGCCGCGCATCAGTGCCCGGATCTCGCCGATGAGCGAGGTCTTCCGCAGCGCCGGATTGAACTCCGGCCACTGATCGAGCCTCAGGTCGCGGATGACCCGCTCTGCGATGCTTCTGGAAAGAAGCCGCTCGGTCTCCGATGTGACGTCCAGCCGATCGTTGAGGCCGGCATCTTCCGCGTCGAGCGTCGTGGCCAAAGGCCTGTGGATGATCAGCCGGGACTCGGCATGAAAGGTCGGCTTCAACCCCGAAATCCCGATTGCGGCAATTGCCATGAGCAGCGCGACTATGGCCGCGATCATGACCATCCTTCGCCGGATGAGGCGCAAGCCCGATGTCAGATCGAAATCGTCCGATCTGGTCTCCACCTGAAACCGTGGATCGTAGCGCATCGACGAGAGCGAGGTGTTGCGGTCTGGCGGGACGGTTGAAATTGTCATCGTTCGCCAACCATCGTTCGAGGTTGCACGGAGACGGCTTCATAGAGTTTTTCCAGCGATCGCATGTAAGCCCTCATGCTGAAATGGTTGAGATAATGAGCGCGGCCCTTCGTCGAGAGATGGTTGCGGACTTCCGGATCGGTGACCAGTTTCGCCAGCGCCGCAGCCAGGGCATCCTTGTCTCCGACAGGCACGAAGACGCCGGTTTCACCGTCAAGGATGACTTCTTCATGCGCGCCGACGCGTGTGGTGACGACCGCAAGCCCGTGGGCAAGCCCTTCGACCACGGCCATTGCCAAGCCCTCGGCATGCGAGGGCAGGACCAGGATATCCGCCTTGGCGCATAAGGCTTGCGCCTCGTCGGCGCCAAGCCAGCCCGGCATTTTCACGAGATCGGAAAGCCCCATGGCGGCAGCCTGGCGCCGGTAATGTTCTACGGGCCCGTCGCCTGCCAGCACGGCTCGCCAGCGGAGCTCTTTCATAACAGGATGGCTCAAGGCAAGCAGAAGCTCCTGAACGCCCTTGCGTTCGCTCAGCCGGCCGAGAAATACGATCAGCGGCGTCTCGCCGACATGAACGCTGCGCGCACCGGGGTCGGGAACACAATTGCGGATGACGGCTATGCGCCGCTCGTCCACGCCCAGAAGCGTCGCCAACGTCGTGCGGTCGCGCTGGCCGAGCGCCACGACCTGGTCGGCATGCTGAAACATCCGGCGTATGAGCATCTGCTGACGTGGCGAGCGGGCGGCAAAGTCGGTCGCATAGTCGTAATCGTGCAGGTGCAATATGTGGGAGCAGCCGAGAAGACGGGCAGCCTCGGTCAGGATCAGTTTTCTGGCGGTGCTGCCGCGGCCGGCGACATGAATATGGTGAATGCGCGCCGGAGCGATGATCCGATCCTTCGCCATCATCAAGATGGCGCCGAGCAGGCGCAAAGGCGACTTCGCCACGGACCATCGGGGGCCTCTGGTGTCGGTGACGAAGTGTGTTTCTCCCGCTTCCCTGGCCGTGTTGGATATATAGCCGACCAGCCTGCCAATTCCGCCGCCGTTTTCGCAACCGCCCGGGACGTAGTGGCGCACGGTTGCTGGCGCGCTCCGCGTCACTGGCCGATTTTCATCCGTGAACACCTTCATCAGCATGCGCCGACCACCTCCCGATAAACGGCCGCAGCCTGAGCGCCGACCCGTTCAGGCGAATTCGGTCCTTTGGCCCATCCGAGCGCGTTGTCACCGAAACTGTTTCTAAGCTCGCCGTTGTCCGCCAATGTCCTGATCGCCGCCGCGAGTTCCTTGGCGTCGCCGGGCGGGACCACCAGTCCCAGCCCATTGGGCTGAACCGTGTCCCGCAACTCGCCGACATCGGTCACGATAACAGGTTTGCCGAATGCGGCGGCGAGGTTCAGCACACCGCTTTGCGATGCTTCCGTGTAGGGAAGCACGACGATGTCGGTATCCAGGAAAAGCTGGGCGACCTCTGCATCCTCGATAAAGCGATTGCGGATATCGTAGCGGCTGGCATCCCCCATGAGCGACTGGAATACCAGCGGATTGTCACCACGGCCCGCGACCGTGATGCGCAGGTTGGGAAGCACGTCCTTGAGCATGGCCTCGGCCCGGACGAGATGTTCGAGGCCCTTATAGGCAAAGATCCGTCCGAAGAGCAGGACGCGGATCGTTCCATCCGCTTGCCGCGGCGCCATTTTCTGTTGCCGGGCGAGTTCCGCATAGCGAAGAATGGAGGGATGCGACAGGACATGGACACAGTCCGGCGATTTCGAATATCGATCGAGAACCAGCCGCTTCAGTCCCTCGCCGTGAACGACAAGATGTCCGGATTGCTTCACCATCAATTCGGGAGCCCAGACGGGCAGCGTACGGGTATCGGCATCGCCGGGATGGATCTGCACGTCATGAATGGTCGTCACGAGCGGGATCGGGCGCCAGAACGGCACGGCGAGGTTCAGCCAAAGCGTCGAATTGCTGAGGAGATGAATGAGGTTCGGCTGCTCCCGCCGGATCAGACGCGTCAGCTGATACAGAAACCAGGGATTGGAGAGAGAACGGTGCCGTGGCCAGTCCAGAAGGTGCAGATCGACAGCCGGATCGAAAGAGGAAGCAAGGTGGGCGTAACGCCGGCGGGGAACTCCGAGCACGACCTGCAGATGCTGCGCGACGCCGCTGGCGTAGGAGATGGTGTAGTCTTCGAGTTCGGAAACCAGCAGGAGCGCCTTCATTTCGCCGGCTCCGACAAGCCGAGGTCCCGACCGCGCCGAGGCAGGTCGTGGGCCGTGCGCAGCGCATCGCGCATCCGCCTCGGCAGGTTTGGTTCTCCGGCAAAAAAGAACCCTTCGACGGCAAGTCTGAGCCTGGTGCGCATATTCACTCCGTCAAGCCTTGCCGACGCGATCCGGTAGGGGTAGTGATCCGTCAGGCGCAGTCTCGCCGGCAGATCGTTGGCTGAAAGAAAGCGGTTCGTCGCTTCGACGGTCGCCTGCCAATGCGCCATTCGCTTTCGCAGCATGGCGGCATCATCGATCGGCCGATACCAGTTGTTGTTGTGGATTCGGTAGAAACCGAGCGAATCCGGCAAGGCGGCAACGTCCCCCAGAAACGGATAGATCCCTGTGAGCCATGCGTCGGCCGATATGCGGAACTGTTCGGGAATATTCCCTGCGGCATCCCACGCACGACGCCGTACGGCGATGGCCGAGGTCATCGGGAAGGGCCACCAGCCGGCCGATTTCGTCAGCCGCAGCGATAAATCTCCGGAACATAGGGTTCGGGGGATCGGCTTGAGGGTCGGCGAGCCATCGCTCAGCACGGGCTGAAGCCGGTGGTAGACCAGCGACAGTTGCGGATTGGCGTGGAATGCCGATGCCGTCGCAGACAGCTTGTCCGGCGCCCACCAGTCATCGGCGTCCAGAAAGCAGAGGATGTCGCCGCGGCTTGACCGCACGGCGGCATTCACTGCGGCTGCCTGCCCCCGGTTCTCCTGGAAGAGCACCTTCACCCGGTTGCCGTAGGCTTCCAGAACGGAGCGCGACTGGTCGCTGGACCCGTCGTCGACGACGATGATCTCGACGTCGGGCGTTTGCTGACTCAAAGCGCTGTCGATCGCACGACCAACGAAGCGGCCATAATTGTGATTGTTGATGAGGACGCTGACGGCTAGCCGCTCCATGACACCCTCTCAAATCAATCGCCGTGCCACTACCGTGACGAGCGACGCACCTGTCATGTAGCGTGCGGAACCAGGACCATGACGCAAAACCATAGGAACCCAACCCTTCCAGGCATCGGCTGCCGACAGCCGGCGCGCACCAGAACATTGCTTCACTTCACCGGAAACTGTGGCGCGGCGTGCTTCGCGGTGTGCATTCCTCGCCAAGCTAGCGATGAATGGGCACGCATAACATCTGCTCTTATGGGCAATCCCGTAGACCCCGGCACCAACCTTTGGGGGAAGTTCCTCCCAAGGGCTTAGGCGCACCAACGTCCTTGGATGGTGGGCGGCGCATTGGAAGTAGCCCGGCCTTCATTTGTGTAAGTTGATTGCCGGCATGGCTGCATGATTGTTCCTTGATAGAACAGCGCAGTCATGAAAGCAGACATATGTCTTTCCAAATTGCCGCGACCGACAGCCTCTCATCCGTCCAAACCAGCCGGCGACGACAATGAGCGCATATGGGCTTAGAATCACCAGCAGGCCGGCCATCGGCTGGCGAACCATAGAATGCTGGGGCGCCGGCGTGTCGCTTTTCCTCCAGACGGGGGCGCTTTTTCCGCTCATGCTGGCAGATGCCGATGGAGCGCTCAGCGATCCGGCCAAGGCCATATTGCGTCTCCTTTGCCTGCCCGTATACGCATTTGCCGGATTGATCCTGATACGAAATTTTCCGCAGTTTCTGATCGCACTCCGGCGCAGCCTGCCTTTCCCCCTGCTGCTCGCCCTGCCGTTCTTGTCGGTCCTGTGGTCGGTCGGCCCGTCAGCGACCTTGAGACGCGCCATCGGCCTGCTGTTTTCTGTGCTTCTGGCCTATGTGCTGGCGATACGCTTCACGCCGAGACAACTGCTTCTGCTGGTCTTTGCGACCGTGGGAACCTGTATCGTCATGAGCGTGGCCATTCTCGGAGCGTCGCCGAGCCTCGCCCGCATGCCCCTGGATGGCGCGCTGCGGGGCATCTTCATCCACAAGAACAGTCTCGGTTGGTATGCCAGCATCATGATACTGGTGGCGACCGCGGTGCTGAAGGACGGCACTCTCGGCTGGCGGCGAACCGCCATCACCTTGCTGATCGCGGGTGGGTTCTGTCTTGTGGGCTCAGGATCGATGACCGCGATCATCGCGACGGCATCGGCATTCTGCCTGATCGGGTTCTATTCCCTCTTGCAGAGAACCAGCGGCATGGTCCGCATCGTCGTCATCCTGTTTTTCGTTCAAATGTCAGTCGGCCTTCTCATCGTGCTTCACGAATTTCTGGTTCCGTTCCTCGAAGCGCTCGGCAAGGACGCCACTTTGACGGGCCGGGTGCCGTTGTGGGAACTGGTCGATCGTCAGATAGCCGATCATCTGCTGCTCGGCTTCGGCTACCAGGCGTTCTGGACGGACGCGAACCCCGAAGCCTGGATCATCTGGTCAAAAATCCAATGGCAGAGCCCGCACTCCCATAATGGATACCGCGATACGATACTGAGCTTCGGAATAAGCGGACTGAGCCTGTTTGCGCTGATGCTGTGCCGCGCAGTGCGCCAAGGTGCGATCCTTCACTGTCGCGATACGCAATATGGCTGGCTCTGGCTGAACGTCTTCACGATCATGGTTTTGGTGATGAATCTGACCGAGAGCCTGTTTCTGATCCCGAACGACGCCATTTTCATTCTGTTTGCCACTGCCATCATCATGTTCTCGCTCTACGCGCCCGTCGTTTCGACCAACCCCTGCCCACCGCAGCCGGCGCCTGCAACGAGCATGACGAGGGAGCTGCAGCTCTCATGAGGCGGCGCTTCACGCTGATCTTGAGCATCTTTTCCGCCGCGCTCCTTCCGCAGCCGGGCAATACGGCCTCGGTGACGACGGACGCGGATACGCCCGATCTGATGCAGAGAACGATCCGGGAAGCAACCTGCGCGGAAGCTTCGGCGGCGACCTTGTCGGCCAAGCTGGCAGGGACTTCCTTGAGCGACATAGCGACCAGCACATCCGCGGCAAGGACATCGTTCTACGTTTCTCCGGATGGCGACGACAGCTGGAGCGGCCTCCTTGCCCGGCCAAATGCTGAGCGCACCGACGGTCCGTTTGCCAGCATCGAAAAAGCGCGTGATGCTGCGCGCGCCAAGCCTGGCCAAAGCACGATTGCGATGGGCGGTGGGGACTACTATCTCGTGCAGCCGATCGTCTTCGACGCTCGCGATGCAGGCCTCATCATCACGGCGAGATGCAACGAAACGCCGGTTTTGCACGGTGGCCCGCTCATTCGTAACTGGACGTCTCAAGCCGCCGGCCGCTGGACGGCGCCGCTGAGATTGCCGCCTGATGAGGCGGTGGGCGATCTTTTCGTCGATGGGACCCTCCAAACCCGAGCCCGCTTTCCCAACGCACCCCTTGACGGAGATCCGCGCAAGGGATGGCTGTTCGCGGCCAAGTGCGAGCAGGACACCGATGGCTGGCAAGGCAATACACAATTTTGCTTCCATGCCGGCGATCTTCCGGCATTGGGAGATCCAACCGGGCTCGTCGTTCACATCGTCGGCGGTTTCAAGCCGGGAAGCCAATGGGGCAGTGACACGCTCCCGGTCGTTTCAGTCGACATGGCAACGCGGACCGTTCACACCAAAGGCACCGGCTATTTTTTCACTGGGGAAGGCAGCCGCTATTTCTTGACCGGAGCAGCGGCCCTCCTCGATGCCCCTGGGGAATGGCGGTATGACGTGGCTGCGGGACAGCTCGACTATATCCCTACCGATGGGCTCTCACCGAGTTCCGCCGTTGTCGCCGGCATCCTGCCGACATTCCTCAAGCTGGAGGGCGCCGATGGCATGGTCGTGTCAGGGCTCGAGTTTCGCGATGGATCTCCGCTGGGCAGCGGCAAGTTCTACACCGACACCAGGGGGTTTGGGGCCATACGCCTCGAACACGCGGACCGCGTCAGGCTGCTCGGCAACGTCATCGAAAATGTCGGCGTCGGCATCCACGTGAGCGAAAGCGAGGATGTTCTGATTGCCGGCAATGTGATCGGCGATGTGGCCGGCAACGGGATCTACGTCGGCACGACCTATGGCAGCTTCGGCAAATCGAACGGCGCCCGAATCCTGTCGAACCACATCCACGACATCGGAAGGGTCTACTTTGAAACCGCGGGAATATGGTTCCAGGCGACCGAGGGTATCAGGGTCGCCCATAACCTGATCGAAAATGCCGCGCAGTTCGGTATCGCCGGCGGCTCGCTGTGGGGCGCGCAAGACGCAGTGCACGACGCCGTCATCGAGCATAACGAGATCCGCAATGCCAATCAGCAGACGGCCGACGGCGGCGCCATCAAGATGATGGGCGAGCAGGCGGACCTCCTGAACAGCAGCATCCGCTACAATCTGGTTATCGGCACAAGCCACCTCATGAACAGGGCCGATGGGACGTTCTGGCCTTCCGGATATGAGAATATCAATGAATGGCCGACCCCTATCAGTTGGGCGATCTACACCGATGGCAAGGCCAGTGGTGTGCGCATCGAAGGCAATACGCTCTCGGACAACGTATCGGCGATCGGCATCAACGGCGGCTGGAGCAACCTGGTGACGGGAAACGTCATCAAACGCGGATCGGGCGCGGCTTTTCGCGTCGATGACGGCACCGGCTGGGGTTGGCATCCGCCATGGGCTGAGCCTAATCGCATCGAGAACAATACGGTGTCGATCGACAGCAGCAGCGGGCTTGCAGCCTACGTCTACGCTCCGAACCACGGGCCTGAATCCGTCGCGTTCGCGCATAATCGCTACATCGGCAATTTGAACGGCAAGAGCTTCCGAATACATCCTGACATCATGCGTTGGGGAGAGTTTGGCAGCCTACGCGATCTCCAGAGGGCCGGGGCGGACACCGGAAGCGTCGTCGCGCCGCCCGATTGACAAGAGGCGCCGAGCAGACCCCGAAACTCTCGTCCGAATCCGCCGCCGGCCTTCCACCCGATCCGGCGTCAGGAGCTCCCTGATGACGATATGGCCATCGGAGCTCAAATCTTTCTGCAACTGGCTGGCTCTGTCGGGCGCCTCTGAAGGCTCGCCAGCCGGGGCGTTCATCCCGCCTGTTCACGACACCTCTCTCCTCCGCGTTGCTATCGCTAAAAATATACTAGTTCCGCGCGAGCTCGACTATCTCCAGCGGATTCACGAAGGTCAAACCGCTCCTTTGGGGCAACTGCCATCAAAAGGAGCATTACGACAAGCTTTGGGGTACATGGACTTACTTCGAATATTGTAAGTCCTCATGGCGGAAGGCGTAAATATAGAGCTTCTTCTACGTCCAATAGCTGGAACAGCAAGTATGGAGGCAATCGTCCTCCCAGCATATTCTGATGACAGTTTCAGTCGCGAAAGCGCAGGTCATGAGAAAGCAACCAGCAGACGACAGCCAAACTTCAGCTCACCATCCCAAGGGCTCCCTGGAATGGACGAATGTCCTTGGTGTTCGCGTTTCGGCAGTCAATCTCAAAAGCGCGACTGGATTTATTCAAAAAGCGATCGAAGACGGCAGGAAGGAATATGTGTGCGTTCGCGACGCGCACGGCGTCGTCCGCTGTCAGGATGATCCCGAGCTCCGGTCGATCCATAACCGGGCGTTCCTCGTGACCCCCGACGGCATGCCGCTGGTATGGGCGTTGAAGCGTGCCGGCCATTCGGAGAGCGACAGGGTCTACGGACCCGACCTGATGCTGTCCGTTTTCGAGGCCGGCACATCGAAGGGTATACGCCACTTCCTTTATGGCGCAACGGATGAGACGCTGCAGCAGTTGCAGGCGCGCCTTCTCGCAAGATTCCCGAAAGCCGAGATCGCCGGCACCTACGCGCCGCCTTTTCATAAGCTGTCACCGCAAGAGGAAGCCGATATTGCAGATCGGCTCAATCGATCCGGCGCCGATATCATCTGGGTCGGGCTGAGCAGCCCCAAGCAGGAACTCTGGATGGCGCGCATGCGCGATCGTCTGGATGCATCGATGCTCATCGGCGTCGGAGCTGCATTCGATTTCCACGCCGGCCTCAAGCGGCAGGCTCCGAGGATCATTCAAAGAAGCGGCTTCGAATGGGCGTTTCGTCTTCTGTGCGAGCCGCGACGGCTGTGGCGGCGCTATGCGCTCGTCGTGCCGGCCTTCATTTCATTGACAGCATTCCAGAGACTGGGACTTCGAAAGTTTCCGATCGAAGACGCCGTTTCCGGATCGGGTACATCGAGACAAATGCGGTAGGGGAGTATAAGCGTCATGTCCTTATTTGCACCGTCAGGGATGGCAACGGGGCCGTCAAAGGCGTCCACATCGAATGACATGACGTCGCGGGCGATTGCGGCAGGCTCCGTGCCGCCCATAGCAGCCAAGACGGCCGATCCCCTTCTGCGGGCAGGGTTGAAGAGTTCAGCCGCGCTGCGGCGCCGGCTTCCCCGCTTCGCAACGTCGTGCTTCCTGGTCGGCGGCGACATTGCAAGCTATCTGATTGCCTATTTCGTTCTGCTGTCTTTTCTTCCCGCTGGTGCGGAGGGCACGATGGCGGAGCGTGCGTTCACGATCGCGGCACTTTCTGCGATTGTTCTTTACGCATCGGCCGGCCTCTATCCCGGATATCGGCTGCACGGCTACGAACATCTGCGGCGGCGCATTGTCGCTGCCGTCAAGGTGGCCGTCCTGACGGCATTCGCAGCAATTATCCTGCCGGAGGCGGCACGACTGCTGCTTGCCGTGATCGTGTTCCTCGGTCTCGGGCTGATGATTCAGCCACTCTTGCATTGGCTTGTACGGAGCCTGTGCTGGAGAGTTGGAATGTGGGGGGAGCGCGCGGTTATCATAGGCGGGCGCAACCTTACGCCCGCGCTCCTCGCCCATTTCAGAGACCACTGGCAGTATGGCATCAGGCCGGAGCCGTTTTTTTCCGATAGTTTGGAGGCATTGCCCGAAGGCGGGCCATCCATTGCCGTCATTGCGGGCGACACGGGCTCGCTCGTGCCCGACCTGGCCGCGATGCGCGGGAAGTTCGCCGAAGTCATTCTGCTCTCCGACACGCCGAGCTTCAAGGTCAGCGGATTGCGGCCTGCCGATGTCGGCGGAGAGGTCGGCATTCGCCTCACCACCGGCGGGAGTTCGCTCAACTCGGATCTGGTTCGCCGGATCGTCGATCTCGCGATCGCCATCCCTGCTGCAATCGTGGTCACGCCATTCATCGCGATTGCAGCGGCTGCAATCTATATCATCGATCCAGGCCCGGTCTTCTTCCGGCAAACCAGGGAAGGACGGTCCGGCAAGCCGGTGCACGTTCTGAAATTGAGGACGATGTACCAGGATGCGGAGCAGCGCCTCGAAGCGCTGTTCCGGGACAACCCTGCCATGCGCGCGGAGTGGCTGAGCCATTTCAAACTCAAGGACGATCCGCGCATCCTTCCGGTCATAGGGCATATGCTGCGCTCTTCGAGCATCGACGAGCTCCCGCAATTGGCCAACATCATGGCAGGCCAGATGGCCTTCGTCGGACCACGCCCGTTCCCGGAATATCACCTTTCCGCGATGGACAGCGAATTTCGAGACAAACGCCGGTCCGTCACGCCGGGGCTCACGGGCCTTTGGCAAATATCCGAACGAAGCAATGCGGATATCGAGCTGCAGCAGCAACTCGACGAGTTCTATATCGACAACCGATCCTTGTGGTTCGATTTCCACATCCTTCTCAGCACAATTCCCGCAGTCTTGAAGGGCAAGGGAGCTTGCTGACCTGTTCGTCGTCCTGAGGGCAATCATCAAAAACGGAGCACACCAATGCACGGACAAATGCACGGACAAAAGCGAGTCATGGTTACCGGCGGCACCGGATTTCTGGGGTCTTTCCTGTGCGAAAGACTTTTGCGAGAGGGTAACGACGTCCTCTGCGTGGACAATTACTACACCGGTTCGCGCGACAATGTGCTGCATCTTCTCGACGATCCCCGCTTCGAGATCCTCCGCCACGACATTACCTTCCCGCTCTATGTGGAGGTCGATGAGATCTACAACCTCGCCTGCCCGGCATCTCCGGTCCACTATCAGTTCGATCCCGTGCAGACCGTGAAGACCAATGTGCACGGCGCCATCAACATGCTCGGCCTCGCCAAGCGCACCAAGGCGAAGATCTTCCAGGCTTCCACGAGCGAGGTCTACGGCGATCCGGCGGTCCATCCGCAGCCCGAGGAGTATCGCGGCAGCGTCAATCCCATCGGTCCGCGTGCCTGCTACGACGAAGGCAAGCGCTGCGCCGAGACGCTGTTCTTCGACTATCATCGTCAATATGGCGTGGAAATCCGGGTGGCGCGGATTTTCAACACCTACGGGCCGCGCATGCAGACCAATGACGGCCGCGTCGTCTCCAACTTCATCGTCCAGGCGCTTCGAAACGAGCCGATCACGATCTTCGGCGACGGCAGGCAAACACGGTCGTTCTGCTATGTCGACGACCTGATCGACGGTTTCATCCGCTTGATGGGCGCGCCTGCCGGGGTCACAGGCCCGATCAATCTCGGCAACCCCGGCGAATTCACGGTCCGGGAACTGGCCGAAATGGTGGTCGAAATGACGGGATCGAAGTCCGGCATCGTCTTCAATCCCCTCCCGATCGACGACCCGACCCAGCGCAAGCCCGACATCAGCCGGGCAACGCAGCAACTGGGCTGGCAGCCGAAGGTGAACCTTCGTGAGGGGCTCGGAAGAACGATCGCCTATTTCGAGTGGAAGCTTTCCGGTGGCGCAAAGAACAAGCGCAGCGCCAAATCCCGGCAGGAGGCTTATTCGCATCCGCTTTCTCAGAAAGCCGGCTTCACCGTTCCGGAAATCACACGATAGAGGCATGGACAGCAACGTCGATCACCGCAAACCAAGGCTCGTATTCTTCCAGTGGGACCATCAGCCCAATGCGAATGCAGCCGGTTACCTGCTGCTGCACATGCAGCAGCAGGTCAAATGCCTCGCCACACACTTCGATGTCGTCGTCATAAACCGCGACTGCGATTATGCAGAGATATGCGACCGGTACGAACCGGATCTGGCGCTGTTCGAAAGCGGCTACCGGTCACACGGGTCACGGCGGATAAAAATCACCAACATCAATACCCAAGTTCCGAAGCTCGGCCTTCACAACGCCGATCCATGGTGCGACCGGCGCAGCGGCTTCCTTTCCGATATGGAGCACTGGGGCATCGAGACCTATTTCTCGATCGGCACCATGACTCCCGAATATATGCCTGAGCTTGGGGATAACCTGTTCGTCTGGCCAAACTTCATCGACCCCGACGTCTATCGCGACTACGGCCAGCAGAAGGTCATACCGGTCACGCTCACGGGCCAGGTCTATGGCCTCTACCCCTGGCGGCAGAATGTCTTTCCGATCATCCGCGACCGCTATCCCTGCCTGGTCTCGCCGCAACACTCCTATGAGAGCAAGCTTGCCTCCCAACTCTTGTCGGGAGAGGCCTATGCGCGCGTCCTCAACGCGAGCTTCGTCGTCCCCACATGCGGAACCGCCGGCGGCGAGGTCGTGCGCAAGCACTTCGAGATCCCCGGGACAAATGCCTGTCTCTTGACGGAACGTACTGAAGCCGTGGAGGCGGCCGGCTTTTCCGACATGGAGAACTGCGTCTTTGCCGACCAGCGCAACGTGGTCGAACGATTGGAATACCTCTTTGGTCATCCCGATGAAATGCAGCGTATCGCGACGTCAGGCCACCGTTTGGTTCACTCGCGTCATACGCTGAAGCACAGACCGCAAATATATCAATGGTTCATGCTGAACAGAGGCTTGCGATTTGGCGAAAAGATCATCCAGCTCGGGCCGTTCGGCGATCTCACAAAGGTCGAACGCAATTCACAGCAAGGAAGCACGCACATTGTCGGTGAGGCGAGCGATCGCGCCTTGCTGAAGCAGGGCGATCTGCTTCTCGAGCAGGGCAGTGTGGAGGAGGCCAAGCAATGCTACCTCCGCTGCCTGGACTATGTGTCCTACCTGCCGGAAGCCAAATTCCGCCTGGCCATCTGCGCATTGCATGAGGGCGATGCTGATCGCGCCTATGACCTGTTGGTGAACTTGGTCAAGATAACGATGATCGACTATGGGGCGAGTGACCCGGATCCTGTGGAATGGGCATATTTCCTCCTTGCCTTGGTCTGCAAGGGAGATTTTGAGCAGGCGCGGAAATTGCGGGATTTCTATCCAAGCCTATCCCACGACGAACTCAGGCGCATGCGCCTCGTCCTCGAGCAACCGGGTCGAAAAAGCAATCGGGCTGCCTCGGGAGAGTACCGCAGCGATCGAAAAAGCATTCACCGGATTCCCACGCGGAGCGATCACGAATGGCTTTCATGGGTTGCCGATATTCTCGAGCGTTGCCAGAAGCCGGATCTCGCGAACGCTCTTCGTGATGTCCCCCTTGCCGTGAACGAAACCGCATCGCTGCACACCAAACATCATCCTTCCCTGCGCCTGCGATTCTACTCGGGCATAGATGGCCTGATGATCAAGCTGCGTCTGAACAGCTTGAGGCCGAACGTGCCGCCTCTGCCGGAATTTCAATATCTTCGGCATCTCGCGCGGGGTCTGGTTCCGCCTTCACAAAGGGGTCCGCTGCGCAGGATCAGAATGGCGCTCACGAAGTCTTCTTTGTGACCGCTAAAACAAATCTCGTGGCGCAAATTTGTTTTGCGCCACGAGTGAAAAGGCTTGATCGGCTGACGGTATCAGCGCTGTTCTTAGTTCGCCCCAGAGCCTGCAAGACTATCCGAAAAAAGATCGTTGAGCTTGAACACGACTTCCGTCCTATTCGTTGCCTTGACCTTTTTCATGATGTTGCGGACATGCACTTTGACCGTGCTTTCTCGCAGGTTGAGCTCATAGGCGATGATCTTGTTCGCCTTTCCGCGCCGCAGCGCCGCGACGACTTCGGCCTGACGATCGGTGAAGATCCCGGCCAGCGGGTGCGCCGTCGAGCTGCTCGACTGCAGCAAGTGACGCATGGCGAACAAGGCGCTTGCGGGCACAAAAAGCCCTCCTGCCACCGAGAGCACGATCAGCTCCACGCAGACCTTGATGCTGACCGTGGCAGGTATGTAACCCTTGGCTCCGTAGTCGATCGCCTTCACGATCTGGCCGAAATCGTCACTGTCGGCCAATATGACGACCGGTGTCGACGCGAATTCCGACGAAAGGCTCTTGATCTGCTCCGAGACGGCAGGATCGTCGACCATCTTGCCGCCGACGTTCAAAAGGATTGCCGAAAGCGGAGGATATTCTTCGCGTTTTTGCTTCCACTCCTCAATCGATCCAAACGCCACAATAGCGAATTCATCAGTGTGGCCGGCCATGCATTGCGCAAGGCAGTGCCGATCAAGCTCCCTCTTGTCGAGAATGAGAAGCGAGTGCTTTGGAGTTGACGGCCGTGTAAGCGCCGCCAAACCATTTTCTATCTCTAGAGGAATAGATGTGTTTTCCTGCCTATGGTTTATGTTTATGGAATTCAAAGCCCCATCCTCCTACTCGTTTACTAGGACTTAACCCAAAGTCGAATGTCCAACTCCCCTGTCGACATGGGTGTTTCACTAACAAAAGTGCTAATTGAATACCATATTTCTGGGGTTTCCATACTAGTTAATAGTAGTTACTCCAGATCATGCGTTCCGCAGGAAGCTGTAAGCGGTTAAATTTTTTAAACTAACCAATCAATTTTTAAGTGTCTCATATATAGACGTATAGCATTACTATAGACATTCAATTGAACTCGCTAAACTCATGTAAACAATGCCCATCTTCGGTGTAAGGGGCAGGGGCGAGCGCGTCATGACCTGCCGCCGCCCCCGGTTGATGAGCATCAACCTTCGCATGCGGGCATCACCCAACTTTCGTACGCAGGTACGCCTTTAGGTGAATAAGCTTCCACGTTTTGTTTCTTTACTCAGATGGAGAAAACAATTCTCTTTGTAAGGCAAAGAAATATTTGTTCTGCCGAAATGAAAGCTTGGACACATCTATGCGGGTGTCTGTTTCGGCAAAATAGAGCTTGTTGAAGAGTAGGGGGTGCAGGCGTAATGATTGCATCGAACGTCAAGCTGGATGACAGCTGCGTCATCCATCATCCAGATCTCGTGAATCTCTATGGCTGCACGATCGGCGCGGGAACGCGCATCGGCACCTTCGTCGAAATCCAGAAAAACGTCCTCGTCGGAGAGGACTGCAAAATATCAAGTCATTCCTTTCTCTGTGAAGGCGTGACGCTGGAAGACGGCGTTTTCATCGGCCACGGGGTCATGTTCACCAATGACACCTATCCGCGCGCCGTCAATTCGGACGGAAGCCTACAGACCGAAGCCGACTGGGTTCTCATCCCCACTCTCGTCAAGCGCCACGCATCGATCGGCAGCAACGCCACCATCCTGCCTGGCGTGACCATCGGAGAGGCCGCACAGGTCGGCGCCGGCGCTGTCGTCACCAAGGATGTGCCTGCCGGCGCCATTGTCGCCGGCGTTCCGGCCAGAATCATCGGTCGCGTTCATGACCGAGCAGTCACCATGCAAGCGTTGGGAGAAATGCGATGATCGGTATCGCCGTTGTCGGGTATGGGTATTGGGGTCCGAATCTGGTTCGCAACATTTCGGAAGCGGCCGGCGCGCACCTCGTTTCAGTCTGTGATCTCAATATAGAACGGCTGGCGGCTGTCAAAAGCCGATATCCGGCAATAACGATCACCGATAAATTCGAGGACGTTCTGGCCGATCCGAGAGTGGATGCAATCGCCATCGCAACGCCGGTCTCGACCCATTTCAAGCTCGCGATGCAGGCCATGATGGCTGGAAAGCATGTCTTCGTCGAAAAGCCGATGGCATCGACGACGGATGAAGCCGCACGGATGGTCGAGGAAGCCGCGCGCCGCCGCCTCGTGCTGGCGGTGGATCATACCTTCGTCCACACCGGCGCCGTCCGCAAGATGCGCGAACTGGTCGAAAGCGGCTTGGGCGACATGTATTATTACGACTCCGTCCGGGTCAATCTGGGGCTCTTCCAGCACGATGTCAGCGTCATCTGGGACCTCGCGGTGCATGATCTCTCCATCCTGGATCATGTCGTGCAGGAAAGGCCGGTGGCTGTTTCGGCGACGGGCATGAGTCATGTGCTGGGCGAACCTGAGAACATCGCCTATCTCACGCTCTTCTTCGAAAGCAAGCTCATCGCCCACGTCCACGTCAACTGGCTGGCGCCGGTCAAGGTCCGCCGCACGCTGATCGGCTGCAGCAACAAGATGATCGTCTATGACGATCTGGAGCCCAGCGAAAAGATCAAGGTCTATGACAAGGGCATCACCCTTTGCCCCAATTCGGATGCCTATGGCGAGAAGGTGCATCAGATGATGGTCGGCTACCGCAGCGGCGACATGTGGGCGCCCAAGCTCGATATGACCGAGGCCTTGAAACGCGAACTGGATCAGTTCGTCGAGTGCATCGAACAGAATTCGCGCCCCATTGCAGACGGCCAGGCCGGGCTGCGTGTCGTTCGCATCCTCGAGGCAGCCAGCCGGTCGCTCGCCCAGCGCGGCCGCATCATCGAGCTCGAAGAGGCGAGGCGCATCGCATGATCCCGTTTCTGGACCTCAAAGCACAATATCAATCGATCAAGGGCGAGATCGATGCCGCCGTGCTCGGCGTCTTGGCCTCGGGGCAATACATACTGGGGGAGGAAGTCCTCCGGCTCGAGCAGGAATTCGCCGACTATTGCAACGTCAAACACGCAATAGCCGTCAACACCGGGACGAGTGCGCTGCACCTGTCGCTTCTGGCGGCCGGTGTCGGCCCCGGCGATGAAGTCATCACCGTGCCGTTCACCTTCGTCGCGACGGTTTCGGCGATCTGCTACACGGGCGCAACACCCGTATTCGTCGACGTGGAGCCCGTGACGCTCACGATGGATCCGGCTCAGCTCGAGGCGAAGATCACCTCCCGGACCAAGGCGATCATTCCCGTCCATCTCTACGGCCAGATGGCCGATATGGACGGCATCATGGCAGTCGCCGATCACTACGGCATCCCGGTCATCGAGGATGCCTGCCAGGCACATGGCGCCCGGTATAAAGGCGCGCGCGCCGGCAGCATCGGCGCATCCGGCTGCTTCAGCTTCTATCCGGGCAAGAATCTCGGCGCCTGCGGCGAGGGCGGTATCGCCGTCACGAACAGCGACGAGCAGGCCAAGACCATGCGCATGCTGCGCGACTGGGGTCAGGAACAGCGCTATCACCATCTGCTGAAGGGCTTCAACTACCGCATGGATGCCATTCAGGGTGCCATCCTGCGCGTCAAGCTCCGGCATCTCGAAGCCTGGACCGAAGCCCGCCGCTCGCATGGCCGCCGCTACTCTTCGCTGCTGGCAGGATCGCAGCATTTGCGAACGCCTGTCGAAGTTGCCGAACGGCGGCATGTCTACCATGTCTATGCCGTCAGAAGCGGCGATCGCGATGGCCTGCAGCGTGTGCTCACGGCAGAGGGCATTCCGTCCGGTTTGCACTATCCGATCCCTGTCCATCTGCAGAAAGCCCATGTCGACCTCGGCCACCAGGTCGGCGACTTCCCGGTTTCGGAAGCCGCCGCACGCGAGGTTCTCTCCTTGCCGATCTATCCTGAGATGCCCGTACAGCACGTCGATCAGGTCGCGGCTGCGCTGGAGTATGCCTATGTCAGCTAATCCAAGCGAGGCTCGCGTCGTGCGGGCCGTTCACGGCCGCAGCCCGAAACCGGCGGATCCTGCCTACCAGGCAGGGCTTGCCGAAGAGCTCAGGCAATCCTATGGACGCGCCGGGCTGATCGAGCTCTACGGCCGCTTCGCGACAGGCGACGGCGTCGTCGACGGCCTGATGCGGAAAGCCATCTGGCAAGCGATTACCCGGCGTTGCGGCGCGGGGCTGCAGGTTGCGGGCGGCGCCGGTTTCAAACACCCGGAAACGTTCGAAATCGGCGATGGGGTGTTCATCGGCGCGCAGGCCTATATCCAGGGACGCTTCGACGGCACCTGCGTGATCGGCGACAATGTCTGGATCGGCCCGATGGCCTATTTCGACGCGCGTGACCTGGTGATCGAGGATTCCGTAGGGTGGGGGCCTGGCGCCAAGGTGCTTGGCTCGACCCACACGGCACTGCCGATAGATGTTCCGATCATCCGCACGGATCTTGAAATCAAGCCGGTGCGCATCTGCGCGGAGGCCGATATCGGAACGAACGCGACCATTCTTCCCGGCGTGACCGTCGGGAAGGGGGCGATCGTCGGCGCGGGAGCCGTCGTCGTTTCCGACGTCGAGCCGTTCTCGGTTGCCGCGGGTGTACCTGCGAAATTCATACGTTGGCGTTCGGAGAATGATCCGATGACGAACATGTCGCGTGAGGGAAGATCATGAGAAACAAACGAGTGCTCATTACCGGCGGCGCCGGTCTGATCGGTTCGCATATCGCCGATCTCGTCGCATTGGAAAAACCTCGCGAGATCATCGTGCTCGACAATTTCGTGCGCGGGCGCCGGGATAACCTCAGCGCGGCAATATCAAGCGGGTCCGTCAACATCATCGAGGGCGACATCCGCGACAGAGCGCTTCTGGCGAAAACCTTCGAAGGCGTCGACATCGTCTTTCACCAGGCGGCGATCCGCATCACCCAATGCGCGGAAGACCCGCGGCTCGCTTTCGATGTTCTGGCCGAAGGCACGTTCAACGTCCTCGAAGCTGCCGTAAAGGCAGGCGTGTCGAAGGTCGTCGCTGCTTCCTCCGCGTCGGTGCTGGGGCTCGCCGAAAGCTTCCCGACCACCGAAGCGCATCATCCCTATAATAACCGGACGATCTATGGTGCGGCGAAGACCTTCAACGAGGGGCTGCTGCGCAGCTTCGCGGAAATGTATGGCCTGCGTTATGTGGCGCTGCGCTATTTCAACGTCTACGGACCGCGAATGGACGTTTACGGCGCCTATACCGAAGTGCTGATCCGCTGGATGGAGCGCCTTGCCGCTGGAATGCCGCCGCTCGTCTATGGAGACGGCAGCCAGACGATGGATTTCGTGGATGCACGCGATATCGCGCGGGCAAACATTCTCGCCGCCAAGAGCGACGTCACGGACGAAGTCTTCAATGTCGCGAGCGGCCAGGAAATAAGCCTCCTGGAACTCGCGCAGATGCTGAGCAGCATCATGGGCGTTTCACTCGAGCCGCAGCACAAAGAGGCCCGGACGGTCAACGGCGTAACCCGTCGTCTCGCCGACATCAGCAAGGCCGAACGGCTCCTCGGCTTCAAGGCTGAGATCTCGATGGAACAGGGGCTTCGCGATCTCGTTGCCTGGTGGCAGCAGCAGACCGCTGCGGGAGGAGCGGCAGCATGAGCTCACCTCAATCCACAATTCCGGTCGCCAAACCCGTTCTCGGGGAGGAAGAGGCCGAGGCCGTGCGCCGCGTCATTCTGTCGGGATGGGTGACGCAGGGACCCGAAGTCGCGGCTTTCGAGAGCGAATTTGCAGCCTTTGTCGGTGCCCCGCACGCCTGCGCCATGTCCAACTGCACGACCGCGCTGCATCTGGCCTTGAAGGCGGTCGGCGTCAGCGCCGGCGACGAAGTCATCACGGTCAGCCATTCGTTCATCGCAACGGCGAACGCCGTTCGGTACTGCGACGCGGTGCCTGTTTTCGTCGACATCGAGGCGGACGGTTACAACATCGATCCCAGCCTGATCGAAACGGCTATCACGCCCCGCACCAAGGCAATCCTGTGCGTGCATCAACTCGGCATGCCTTGCGATCTCCGCGCCATCGTGGAGATCGGCAAGCGCCACTCGCTGCCGATCATCGAAGATGCGGCCTGTGCGACGGGAAGCGAAATCCTGTGGGGCGGGCGCTGGGAAAAGATCGGCAAGCCGCATGGCGACATTGCCTGCTTCTCCTTCCATCCCCGCAAGGTCGTCACCACGGGCGATGGCGGCATGCTGACGACGGCGAATGCGGAATATGACCGCAAATTCCGGCTGTGGCGCCAGCATGGCATGAGCGTCACCGACGCCGTCCGCCACGGCTCGAAGCAGGTGATCTTCGAGGACTATGATGAGCTGGGCTACAACTACCGTATGACCGACCTCCAGGCCGCGGTCGGACGGGTGCAGCTGCGCCGGCTGCCGGAACTGGTTGCGCAGCGAAGGCGGCTTGCCGATCAATATTGCGAGCGCCTCTCCACGATCCCAGGCCTGTCGATTCCGACCGAGCCCGATTGGGCTCGCAGCAACTGGCAAAGCTTCTGCGTGAGATTGTCCGACGAAATCGACCAGCGAGCAGTCATGCAAGCGCTGCTCGATCAGGGCATCTCGACGCGGCGCGGCGTGATGAACATTCACCTGGAGGGAGCCTATTCCGGCCAAGACTCCCATCGCGCCGCCACCGGCTTGACGCGAAGCATATCGGCGCAGCAGCAAACCGTCATCCTTCCGCTTTATGCTCAGATGACGGAGGCTGATATCGCCAGGGTCGTCGAGACATTGCGCCAGGCCCTTGCCGGCGCCGGCAGCGGGCGCGTCGTCCGTCCGCCCGAGCAGGCCGTACCTGCTTGAAGTGACCCCTGCAGACTGCTGCATATCGATACAACATCAGGAAAGCGCGCATCATCTGATACGCGCTTTTTCTCATGTGGATTTCGTGATCCATCCTCTGACGATTGC
Organism: Rhizobium sp. BR 249; assembly: GCF_047445895.1. NCBI lineage: Bacteria > Pseudomonadati > Pseudomonadota > Alphaproteobacteria > Hyphomicrobiales > Rhizobiaceae > Rhizobium > Rhizobium sp. BR 249. Next base: position 62,715 of record NZ_JARWKX010000030.1, read on the forward strand.
GGGCATCGACTCCGGCGGAAGCAGCTTGACCAGCATGCGCAGCGAGTAGAGCCCGCTCAGAACGACCGCGACGGAGCCGATCACCATCGCCGACCACGCCGGCAAGACCAAAGAGGCCGAGAATACCAATCCCGACGCGGGCAGGAAAAGCAGGGCGTGACGGCGATTGGCGCGCGACCAGCGGAAGCCGGTAAGCCGCCGCACGATCACGTAGATCAGGATGCTGTGCCAGACATAGAGGCCGAAAAACGCCATGCCGGCCCCTGGCGTACCGAGCTTCGAGACGAAGAGCCAGGCCAGCCCGACATGCACGAGCGTCGCGGCGACCTCCGTCCAGAAGAAGATCGTCTGCGCGCCCTTCGCGAGCACGATGAAACCCATCGGCCACGCGACGATCCTGAGCATCATCCCAAGGCAGATCCAGCGCAGAAGATCCACAGCCCCGTGAAACTCCGTGGAATAGAACAGGCTCATCACGAGCGGCGCCAGGGTCAACGTGGCGATCAGGCCGGGGCCGGCCAGCAGCATGCTGATTTCAGCCTGCTCATTGACCAGCCGGTTGCACTCGGCATTGTTATCAGCCGTTGCGGTCAGGCGCGGGTAGAAATCCGTGCCCATCGCCTGCAAGATGAAGCCGGCATAGAGACCGCCAAGCGCCCAGGCCGCCTGATACAGTCCCGCCGCCATGACGCCTCCTTCGTTCAGCACGATGATCCGGATGGCATAGGCGGCCCCGAAGGTCAGGAGCCCGCTTGCCATGAACGCGGCTCCGAGCTTGAACAGAGCCGTCGCCTCCCGGCCGAACTGGCGCGCCGACATCGGCGCTGGGTGCGTGCATATCTGTCTGCTGTACCACCAGGTCGGAAGGATTGAGACAGCCGCGATGGCGACGAGAGACGGCGCGATCGCCTGCGCGCCGAACAGGTAGATCAGCGGGATGCTCACCATCGTGCCGAAGAGCCCCGAAAGCACGTTGATGCGGGCTAGATTTGCAATGCCCCGCAAGCCCTGGATCAGCGCAGTCTGTCCGGCGGACACGACCCGAAAGAAGACGGCCAGGGCCAGCAGCACGATGCCGCCGGCATGCTGGTAGTCGCCGAAGGTGAAATTCGAAACCGGAAACGCCAGCGCCGCGAGCAAGAGCGCCCCCAGCAAGCCGAGCACCACCGAGATGCGTCTGAGCGCCGTCGCCGACCGCGCGATACTCTCCGCGTCGCCGGTGCCCGCCGCCTCGGCGACCCGGCGCACCCCGCTGCCGCTCACGCCCAGACCGGCTATCGCTTGCGCGATATCGATAATCGAGCCGTAAAGACCGATAAGCCCCACGCCTTCCGGCCCGAGCAGAACGGCGAGCGCCTTGTTGCGGACGATGCTAAGCGCGACATTCACGAGCGAGGAACCGCCCATCAGCATCGTCGACTTGAGGATCTGGGTGTAAGTCTGACCGCTCGGTGGGATCATGCGCAAGGTCATCAAACGTCCCTAGCCTTCATGATAGAGCAATTCCAGCAAAAGTGTGCGGCGGTTTTCTCAGGCAAAGCGCGAAGGGCTTTTGCCGGGAATTGCTTGAAAACAAAGAGATAGAGCAATTCTGTGCTTCGAAGAAAAACGGAATTTCTCTATGGGGCCCCGGCCGTTCGCTGGTCACTGGCTTGTCCGATTTGCGAGCGTCTCGGTCTCCGTCTCTCCAGATTGATCGGAGGTGGGCTCGGACAATTCGTCCGGAATGCGCGGCCGAACGACTCTCACCACGTCACCCGGCGCCAGCGTCGTCGTTTCCGAGGCTTGGAATTGATCGATTCGTCCTTCGTTCCGCCGGCTGACGGTGAAAGTGATCGGGAGCTCCTCGCTGCGGCTTTTCAAGCCATCGTCGGCCGCGAGTTCATCGATAAGCAGCTTCTGCGTCATCTCACGCTTCATTTTGAGCTGATCGAGATTTGCCCGTTCCGACTGCGCTTCGACCGCGACTTCGCTCCGCCGCGTGTCGGACAGCCCCTCGAGATTCCGCGTTGTCTCGCTGATTGCCTGACGGCCCCGCATGATGGCGGTAACGAGGTCGAGCTTGTCGGAGCGGTAAGTCGTCAGCAACCGTTCCAGGTCCAACTGCCTCGACGAGATCGTGAGGCCTTTCTGCACCAGGGACTTAACGCTGGTCAGCTGGTCCTCGACCGATTTGATATTATCGTCCGCGCCCACCAGTTTCTCTTCCAGCGTCGAAATTTCGGTGGTCAAAAGTTCGCGCAATTCCGTGAGCGCCTTTGACTGTCTCTCCAGTGCACTTGCACGAGCTTGAAAAATAACCCTCTCCTCGCTGTATATCCCAGCGGAAAACTGCTGATCGGCGCCGCTCGTCTGACCGAAGGTAATTTCCTTCGCACCGGCCATCTCGGCCTGGAGCCGCGACAGTTTCGCGGCGCTGCGGAGGATCGAATGATCGATTTCCCGCAATTCGCCTGCGAGCTTGATCGACTGCGTTTGCAGCAGATTTTTCGCGCGAAGCGGGCCGCCGCTCATTGCCAGGGATTGCAGGACGGTAAGCCCGGGGCGGAATTTATACTCTCCGGGCGTGGTGACGTCTCCCACGACATAGATCGGCGGATATTCGAGAATTTGGATCGTAACCGCGGGTGGCTGAACCAACCCGATTTTTTCCTGCAGACGCTTGGCAATCTTGTCCGTGAGGTCGGCGTTATCGAGACTGCCGATGGGAAAAGAGCCGAGAAACGGCAAAAAGACCGTGCCGTCATCCGAGACCGTGTATTCGCCGCCGAGCGCATCCCAGCGTTCATATTGGCCTTTGGACTGCATCCATTGGACGATCGTCAGGCGGATTTTCGTTTGTGGCGCCAAGGGGGCATTGTCAGCCAAAGCTGGTGACGCGGCTCCGGCAAGAAAGGCGAGAGCACCGATGACGAAGGTCGCACGAGAGAACAGGTGGGGAGCGCGGTGCGATAGATTCATGTACATGTCTCGCCTGCAAAACATCCCTGAGCGGGTACTGGCACAATGCCTTAAACGCTGCGCGGGCGCCGGACGCCAGGTCCGAAACCGCATCACCAGTGTGCAGTCTGGCGAGGGCTTGAGGAAGGTGGAGGTCGTTTGCTTTGCCGCATCATTATTGATGAGGTGGGGGAGGGGGCTTCACCCTAAATCGAGCAGGAACACACGTCTTCGGCGCGGCACGGAGGCATCGCCCGGGAAAATCGAAAGGTCATGCACGCAGAAATAGGCGCGCTGGCCGCGAAGGACGGCGCAGGAAGCGGCGAAGCTTGTGATTTTATGTGTCTCGCCCAACAACTCGCCGCTGCAATACGGCCGCTTGCCCAAAGGATGCCGCCCGTAGAGCAAAAGGCGTAGGATATACTCGCGTATTTTTCGACTATACTTCGCGGGTTCATAATAGATTTGATCCCGACAATTTCGCGAGAGGTTCCTGCCATGTATCGCAACGCTCGCCGGTGGAACGCGCGCTCACTCCTGATGGATTCGTTGTTTCCCCGATGGTTGACCGTCGGCGGAAAGGCAAAGCCGCGCAAGCCTGCCGATAAGCGCTGGGACAGCGCTCAACTTGCGGCATCCGTGCATACCACGGATGGAAGCAAACATGACGCCGTCCTTGCCGGCGATCCCTACAGCAGCGCGGCGCTCGATGAGGTCAGACAGGGAGAGGACGTGATCGGTGACGCCGATATCACCGGCGCAGAGCCGCTCGTGCCCGACACTCTCGCGACACATCGCGAAACGGGGGTTCGAAGCGCCGACACCGCAGCGTCACGGTCCGCCCATGCGCCTGGCCTGGGGCATTTCGAGCCGAGCGCGGACAAAGTTGCGTTCGGGGCGGCATCGTCGCTTTATCGCACCTATGCGGGAATGAGCCCCATAGCCGGCGACCCTCTGGCTCCGTATCTGCCGCAAAGCCCGGCACCGACCGCTTCAGGGCAAGGTTCTGCAACGGTCACCGCCGAGCGTGCGCACTCGGGCAAAGTCGTCATTCTGGAATCAGCTCCGTCGGCGCAGGCGACTGCCCAACATGCCGGAGCCAATTCACTGGCGTTCGGCATGCCCTTCGGTGTGTGCGGATGCGGCTACTTTACCTCTCCCACGCGGATTCTCGATTGGGCGCATGGCAGCGCCATGCTTCAACAGGACGGTCAATTGCCGGGAACCAGACTGACCGAGGGGCCGGACTACGTATCGACGATCAAGCGGGCGATGGGCGCCTCGATCAGCGACCCGCTTCTCGATCGTGACCTGTCCCCCCTCTCCGGCTGGCGCGGAACCGCAAACTGGACGGATTCAACGGTCCTCAACGGATCATTGCCAGGCGGCGGAGAAACCGGAACGGGCGGCGCCAAAGCCAATAGTATCGGCATCCTTTCCGGCTCCGTGACGACGCCGCCTTCCCCGCAGCAGCGGTCGCTGACAACGCAAAATCTGGCGGCGGCTGCTGTCGCGGCCAGCAACGCGATCGTGCTTGAAAACCAGAAGCAGGGCAACCCGGAGAGCGAGTGGGGCATCGACGGTGCGGGCAGCTCCAACATCGAGGGGTTTGCGACCGACATCAGCGTCGACAACGGCAAGACGATCAGCTTCAAGATCAACACGAATTCCACCAATTATAGGATCGATATCTATAGGCTCGGCTATTATGGCGGCATGGGCGCCCGCAAGGTCGCCACGATGCAGCACACCGGATTGCAGACGCAGCCCAATCCGTTGCGCAACGCCTCGACCGGCACGGTGGATGCCGGCAACTGGGCGGTCTCGGCGTCGTGGACCGTACCGGAGGACGCGGTCTCAGGCGTCTATATCGCCAAGCTCGTGCGTCAGGACGGCACGGCCGGCGAAAATCACATCCCGTTCATCGTGCGCGACGACAGCAGCCAGAGCGACATCGTCTTCCAGACCGCAGACCAGACCTGGCAAGCTTACAACGGCTGGGGCGGCGCAAACCTCTATGGCGGCAACGGTCCGGCGACGGGGCAAGGTGCTGGCCGCGCCTACGCGGTCAGCTACAACAGGCCGATTGCGACCCGTGGCGGCGTCGGCACTTATGCCGCTCCCCAGGACTATTTGTTCGGCGCCGAATATGCAGGCATCTACTGGCTGGAACAGAACGGCTACGATGTTTCGTACCTGTCGGGTGTCGACGTCGACCGCTATGGCAGCCTCTTGCTCAATCACAAGACCTACATCGATGCCGGGCATGACGAATATTGGTCGGGACAACAGCGGACGAATGTCGAGGCCGCGCGCGATGCGGGCGTCAACCTCATGTTCTGGAGCGGTAACGAGGTCTATTGGCGCACCCGTTGGGGCAATGCCTACAGCGCCGACGGCACGCCTTATCGCACTCTGATCACCTACAAGGAGACATGGGCCGGCAGCGGCATCGATCCTTCCAACGAATGGACGGGCACTTTCCGCGATCCACGCTTCAGCCCACCCGCCATTGGCGGCGGCAGTCCGGAAAACTCGCTGACCGGGCAGTTGTTCAAGGTCGACGATGTCGGCAGCAATCTCAGCGCCATCACGATTGGATATGATGACGCCAACCTGCGCTTCTGGCGCAATACGAGCGTCGCCAACCTTCAGCCCGGCCAAACGGCGACGCTTACCAAGAACTATCTCGGTTACGAGTGGGACGAAGCGCCTGACAACGGCTTCGATCCGGCCGGCCTCGTGAAGCTGTCGTCGACGACGCTTCCGGTCAGCACTTACCTGCTCGATTACGGGAACACCACCGGCAATGCGACCGCGACCCATAATCTGACGCTCTATCGCGCGCCCAGCGGTGCGCTGGTGTTCGGCGCCGGCACGGTCTACTGGACATGGGGACTGAGCGACAATCACGACAACCAGGCGACTCCGACCGATCCCCGCGTCCAGCAGGCAATGGTCAACCTGCTTGCCGACATGGGCATCCAGCCTGGAACGCTGCAATCCGGGCTCACCGCCGCGACCGCCTCGTCGGACCACACTGCGCCGACCTCCGTCATCACGGTGCCGGGGACGGTGGCCGTTGGGTCCACCGTGACGATTACGGGCACCGCTGCCGATACCGGCGGCGGGGTCATCGCCGCCGTCGAGGTTTCGACCGACAACGGCGCGAGCTGGCATCCGGCGACCGGTGATGAGAACTGGACCTACAGCTGGTCGCCGCAGGTCGCCGGCAGCTACACGATCCTGTCCCGCGCCGTGGACGATAACGTCAACCTCGAAACACCTTCGGCCGGACGCACTGTCACCGTCAGCGGGCCGAGTTATACTTCCCTCTTCGGCGCGTCGACGCCAGCCGTCGTCAATACGAACGATACGTCGGCCGTCGAGCTCGGAGTGCGCTTCCAGACCTCCATGGCGGGGACTGTCAGCGGCATTCGTTTTTACAAGGGCAGCCAGGACACGGGTACGCATACAGGTTCACTCTGGTCGAGCACGGGTACGCGGATCGCGACCCTCACCTTCACGAACGAGACCGCCAGCGGCTGGCAGACCGCGTATTTCTCCAGCCCGGTGGCGTTGACGGTAGGGCAGATCTATACGGCGTCTTACCATACCAACACCGGTCATTACTCGACCACGGCCGATTACTTTCTCTCCAATGTGACGAGTGGTCCGCTGACTGCGCCCGCAAGCGGCAATGGCGTATACAGATACGGCAGCAGCAGCCTCTATCCCACGGCCACCTACAATGAGACGAATTACTGGGTCGATGTGATGTTCAATCCGTCGTCCTCCAACAGGGCGCCGACGGCGGTTGCCGATGCCGGGGACGCGACGGAGAAGGGTGGCGTTGCCAACGGCTCGGGCGGCGTGGCCGCCAGCGGCAACGTGCTCACCAATGACACCGATCCGGATACCGGCGACACCAAGACGGTGACGGCGGTCAGCTTCGGCGCGACGTCAGGCACGCTCGGTTCGTCGCTCAACGGCGCCTATGGCAGCCTCGTGCTCAACGCATCGGGCGTCTATAGCTATACCGTCAACGAGACCAATGCCTCCGTGCAGGCGCTGCGCCTGTCCACCAACACGCTGAGCGATGTCTTCAGCTATACGATGCGCGATACGTCAGGCGCCACATCAACGGCAAACCTCACCGTCACCATCCATGGCGCCAATGACGCGCCGGTGCTCGCCGTCCAGACCGCCGGTCAGAACGCCACCGTCGGCTCCGCCTTCTCCTTCACGCTGCCGACCACCACCTTCAGCGATGTCGACAGCAACGAAACGCTGGCCTATGCGGCAACCGCCGCCGACGGCACGGCGCTGCCCGCCTGGCTCGCCTTCAACGCCACGACGCGCACCTTCTCCGGCACGCCGACGACATCAGGCACMTACGGCGTCAGGGTGACGGCSACCGATCTCGGCGGCCTTGCCGCCAACGAGACCTTCAACATCGCCGTGTCGGCACCCGGCAACAGGGCGCCGACRGCGGTTGCCGATGCCGGCGATGCGACCGAAAAGGGCGGSGTKGCCAACGGCTCCGGCGGCGTGGCCGCCAGCGGCAAYGTGCTCACCAAYGACACCGATCCCGATACCGGYGACACCAAGACGGTGACGGCGGTCAGCTTCGGCGCGACGTCAGGYACGCTCGGTTCGTCGCTCAACGGCGCCTATGGCAGCCTCGTGCTCAACGCATCGGGCGTCTATAACTATACCGTCAACGAGACCAATGCTTCCGTGCAGGCGCTGCGCCTGTCCACCAACACGCTGAGCGATGTCTTCAGCTACACAATGCGCGATACGTCGGGCGCCATCGCCACGGCAAACCTCACCGTCACCATCCACGGCGCCAACGACGCGCCGGTGCTCGCCGTCCAGACGGCGACCCAGAACGCCACCGTCGGCTCCGCCTTCTCCTTCGTGCTGCCGACCACCACCTTCAGCGATGTCGACAGCAACGAAACGCTGGCCTACGCGGCAACCGCCGCCGACGGCACGGCGCTGCCCGCCTGGCTCGCCTTCAATGCCTCGACGCGCACCTTCTCCGGCACACCGACGACAGCAGGCACCTATGGCGTCAGGGTGACGGCCACCGATCTCGGCGGTCTCTCGACCAACGAGACCTTCAATATCACCGCGACAGTGGCGCCTACGACCTACAGCCTGTTCAACGCTTCCAGCACGCCGGCCCAGACGAACCTCAATGACGGCCAGCAGCTCGGGCTCGGCGTCAAGTTCCAGTCG
>NZ_JARWKX010000031.1:0-64955 GCF_047445895.1 Rhizobium sp. BR 249
TCGCATCGCAGCGCTGGAACGAGGTGCTGGTGGCGCTCTACAGACGCCTCGTCGAAAAAGGTAAAGCCCACAGAACGGCCCTCATTGCATGTGTGCGCAAACTTATCATCTTCGCCAACACAGTCCTCAAACGCCAAACCCCGTGGGTAAAAAATCCCCCGCCGCAAAGGTCTTCAGCTTAATGGTTGCGCTTCTCCCCGCTGGGGAGAAGGGGTATGTCGCGCTGTTTCCGTTCCTCGCCAAATCTTGCTTGATGGCGGGCTTCTAGCGCTTCAACCATCAATGGCAATAACGATAGCCGCCCTTCCTTTCGATGATGTCGAGATGGAAATGGGTTTCGTGGGCCGCGTCGCTTTCGGGGTCGAGGACGGTGGTGAAGTAGAGGCAGCCGGCGGCGCTGACGGTGCGCTGGAAGGCGCCGGTCAATGTCGAGTCCTCGCGGCGGGAGCGGACGGCGACATCCTCGCCTTTTTCGAAATGGAAGCTTGCAATGTCGATGGCGTTGCCGCGGGCGTGTTCGGAGATCTTGCCGGTTTCGGCGCCGTTGCGCAGGCGGCACATATAGGACGTTGCCTGGTTGACTGACATGAGGCGGCCCTGCTCCGGCAGGGCGGCGGAAGCGGCGGGGATGACGCTCTCCTTCATCCAGCGGGCAAGGGCGAGTGCGGCCGGGCAGCGAATCGTCGCCTCCGGCTTCAGCGTGATGCCGGGCAGGGCTTCGGAAACGATGATCGGCTTGTCGATGCCGCAACCGTTGCCGTCGTCGATGCGCGGCGCTTCCTTGAAGACGACGCCGAGAGCCTTCAGCGCGGCCGTGCATTCGGCATGCTCGGCATCGCTTTCGGGTTCGATCGTCAGGTGCTGCTCTTCAAGCGTCTGCTCGCCGGGCGGCTTTTCTGCCGGCGGCGTCTGCGGACTTTCGAGATGTCCTGGCGGCAACGGCGGGCCTTGCACGGGTTCCGCGGGCTCGGGCTTTGCCGGTTCGGCTGGCGGGGTGGACGGCTGGTCAGGTGCGGGTGTCTCTTGATCCTTGACGTCAGGCTTCGGCTGAGGGGCCGGCACCTCTTCAGGTGCGGGCGGTTCCGTTTTCTTCGAGGCCGGGGAGGTGGGGCTCGCCGCCTGCCGGGCATCGGGCCTGGGTTCGGGCAATGGACCTTGTTGGGGCAGGCGGGCGCCGGCAAGAAAGGCGGTCGCGGCGAGCAGGATCGCCAGTATCGAAAGTTTTCTCAAACGCATCCATTCCCTGATCGATAGCTAGGGATAATGCGCGAGGGCGGATTTCGTTGCAAATGCGCAACGTTTTGGAAGATCATTAAAACTTGATGATAATATTCAACATAAATCGGCGCTATATGTTGACAATATTGCTCATGTTTTTTATGCGGCAAAAAGAAGGCGGAATTCTGCTTCGTCTTCATCCGCAAAAGCCCAGCCAGCCCCTCGAGCGTTCGACGCGCCACGACCAGCCAGCCCGGTAATCATCATGAGAGGGTAGGTTATGATCGTCCGGCATTGGCGCTCGGTTCTATTGGTCTGCACGGCAGCCGCAGTTGTTCTTCCTGTTTCGCAGTCTTTCGCGCAAAGCGCTCCGGCTACCACGCCGGAAGCGGCGGCGGAGGATGCCACCACCCTGCAGAAGATCGTCGTCAAGGGCAAACGCGTGGCTCCGGGCAGCGTCGCCGACACGCCGCTCGCGACTGAAATCACCAAGAAGCAGCTGGAAGAGAAGCAAGTCACCAATTACGACGATATCGGCCGCAGCGTCGATGCAAGCGTGAATTATTCGCGTGCCGACTCCGGCTTCAATCTGCGCGGCCTTTCCGGTTCCCGCATCCTGACCACGATCGACGGCATTCCGATCCCCTATATTTCGAACAGCGCGCGCCAGGGGGCCTTCGCGCCGGCCAACGCCAATGGCGGTGGCGATCTGTTCGATTTCGACTCGCTGTCCTCGCTCGACATCGTGCGCGGCGCGGATTCGAGCAAGGGCGGTTCCGGCATGCTCGGCGGCGCCATCGTTCTCAATACGCTGGAGCCGGAAGATCTCATTCCCGAGGGCCGCGACTGGGGCGCGATCGTCAAGTCCACCTATGACAGCGAAGACCGCAGCATTTCCGGCTCGGCCGCCGCCGCCAAGAAGATCGGCGGTACGTCGATCCTGTTTCAGGGCGGCTACCGCAAGGGTCATGAACGCGACAATATGGGCGACAATGACAGCTATGGCCGTCTTCGCACCGAGGCGGATCCGGCCGATTTCGATCAGAACAACCTGCTCTTCAAGCTGCGCCAGGATCTGGAAGGCGGCCATCGCATCGGCTTGACGGCGGAACGCTTCCGCCGCGATCTCAAGACCGATCTGCGCGAACTTCAAGGCGGCACGACACCCCGCAACTACATGATCGACAATTATGATGGCCGCGAACTGCGCGACCGCGACCGCGTTTCTCTCGATTACGATTATGAGGCGCAGTCTTCCGACGCTTTCTTCAGCAGCGCGCGCGCCACGCTTTACTGGCTGGATTTGAAGAAGGAAGCCGGCAGCAGGGGCCGCACGACCGCCAATGTGGCCTATGGCCGCAACAACGAGATCGAAAACGAAACCTGGGGCTTCAGCGGCACGGCGACGAAGGATTTCGAATATTCCGGTCTCAGCCACTCGGTTCGCGTCGGGCTCGATGTCGGCGTCTCCAACTGGAGCCAGTACAGCTGGGGTCTTTGCCCGACGGCGACCACCTGCCCTGCACTGAACAATCAGGCGGAAGTGCCCGATGTCGACAGCCAGAACCTTGGGCTAGTTGTCGAAGACAAGATCGAAATCGGCAATACCGGCTTTACGCTGACGCCAGGTGTGCGCTTCGACTGGTTCAACTACAATCCGTCGACCGGCGGCGGCTTCGCAAATAATACGGGGCTTACCCGTTTCGGCGATCCGCAGGACCGGACGGAAGCCGGCATGTCGCCGAAGATTCTTGCGACATACGACCTGACGCCCGACGTGCAGCTCTATGCGCAGCTGGCCGTCGGCTTCCGTGCCCCCACGGTGGACGAGCTCTACAGCCGCTTCTACAATCCCACGGGCCGCTACGCCCAGCTCGGCAATCCCGATCTGGAACCGGAAATCGGTCGCGGTGTCGAAGTCGGCGCCAATTTCGATACGGGCGATTTCACCGGCAGGGTCGCGGTTTTCCACACCCGCTATCAGAACTTCATCGAGACGGTGACAACCAGGGACGCCACCGGCTTCACGGAGTTCAATTACACGAACGTGTCGTCGGCCGTGATCTCGGGCATTGAAGCCAGCGCCGCCAAGACGTTCAACAACGGCATCAATCTGCATGCCTCGCTTGCCTATGCCTATGGCAGGAACGAGGATACGGGCAAATACCTGAGATCGGTTGCTCCCTTCAAGGCGATCATCGGCGGCGGCTGGAGCAACGACAACTACGGTTTCGATCTGTCTTCGACACTTTCGGCAGCTATGCCTGACGACGATACTGCGACCACGTTCGATGCGCCCGGCTACGGCATCGTCGATCTGACAGCATGGTGGACGCCGGAACAGTTGAAGGGCCTGCGCATTCAGGGCGGTGTCTACAACATCTTCGATCAGGAATATTTCAATGCGCTTGCCGTGCGCGACGTCAACCTGACCTCGGTGACTGCATCCCAGCCACAAGAGTGGTATTCTGAGCCGGGTCGCACGTTCAAGGTCTCGATCACGAAGACCTTCTGAATGCCGATCATGTCTTCAAGGCTGGGGGAGGGCGGCTTTCGGGCCGCCCTCAGGCTGCCGACAAGCCACTGCAGAACCCGCGACGTCATCCTCGGCCTTGTGCCGAGGATCTACGCACGTCCAATTAAGCATCTGAAAAATGCTTTTCTTCTAGGAAATTGCCGTGGTTAGATGCTCGGCACAAGGCCGAGCATGACGGAGTAGACTTTGTCAACAAGCTGAGGCTAGCGGCAATGCCGCCCTTTTCATTCCCGCAATCGCCTCTTGCGCGGCGGCGGATCTCAGGCTAACAATTTTCTCCATGATCAAGTCTTTGAACATTGCTGTTTGGTGGTGGGCTCGCTGAGGCGGCCTCGACCAATCGTGTCCAAAGACGACGACGAGTGAGCCGCCCGAAACTTCGAGGCGGCTTTTTTGTTTTATCGCCGCCTGTCGCCCGGGCCCCGATAACGGAGTGGAATTATGGTAACGATCCTGCGGGATGATGGTGCGGAAATCTACGAGACCAAGGGCGGCATCACTGTCACCCGGCAGCGGCGGGCAATCCCCTATGCCGACGCGGTCTCTTCCTATATCGACAAGCTCGACGAGCGCCGCGGCGCGGTGTTTTCGTCGAACTACGAATATCCGGGCCGCTATACGCGCTGGGACACCGCCGTCGTCGACCCGCCGCTCGGCATCTCCTCCTTCGGGCGCGACGTCTGGATCGAAGCCTATAACGAGCGCGGCGAGGTCATCCTCGGCTTCGTGGCCGAGCGGCTGAAGACGGTGTCCGAGATCGTGCTCGGCGCTTCCTCCGCCCGCCGCCTCGACCTTACCGTCAAGACGCCGGACCGGGTATTTACCGAGGAAGAGCGCTCGAAGATGCCGACGGTCTTTACCGTGCTGCGCGCCGTCACCGACCTCTTCTATTCGCAGGCCGATGCCAGCCTCGGCCTCTACGGCGCCTTCGGCTACGACATCGCCTTCCAGTTCGATGCGATCAATCTGAAGCTGACGCGGCCCTCCGACCAGCGCGACATGGTGCTCTTCCTGCCGGACGAGATCCTCGTCGTCGACAACTATGCCGCCAAGGCCTGGATCGACCGTTATGATTTCGAGAAAGACGGCGTGACGACCGAAGGCAAGGCCCAGGATATCGCGCCGGAGCCTCTCAAGCACACGGATGCCATTCCGCCGAAGAGCGACCACCGGCCGGGCGAATATGCCGAGCTCGTCACCAAGGCGAAGGAAAGTTTCCGCAAGGGCGATCTCTTCGAAGTCGTGCCCGGGCAGAAGTTCATGGAGCGCTGCGAAAGCAAGCCTTCGGATATTTCCAGGCGGCTGAAGGCGATCAATCCGTCGCCCTATTCCTTCTTCATCAATCTTGGCAACCAGGAATATCTGGTCGGCGCCTCGCCGGAGATGTTCGTGCGGGTGTCCGGCCGCCGCATCGAGACCTGCCCGATCTCGGGCACGATCAAGCGCGGCGACGATCCGATCGCCGACAGCGAGCAGATCCTGAAGCTCCTGAATTCCAAGAAGGACGAATCCGAGCTGACCATGTGCTCGGACGTCGACCGCAACGACAAGAGCCGGGTGTGCGAACCGGGCTCGGTGAAGGTGATCGGCCGCCGGCAGATCGAGATGTATTCGCGCCTCATCCACACGGTCGACCACATCGAAGGGCGGCTGCGCGACGACATGGACGCCTTCGACGGGTTCCTCAGCCACGCCTGGGCCGTCACCGTCACCGGCGCGCCGAAGCTCTGGGCGATGCGCTTCATCGAGAGCCATGAAAAGAGCCCGCGCGCATGGTATGGTGGGGCAATCGGCATGGTCGGCTTCAACGGCGACATGAATACCGGCCTGACGCTGCGCACCGTGCGCATCAAGGACGGCATTGCCGAAGTGCGCGCCGGCGCGACGCTGCTCAACGATTCCATTCCAGAGGAAGAAGAAGCCGAAACCGAACTGAAGGCCTCCGCCATGCTTTCCGCCATCCGAGACGCCAAGATCGGCAATTCCGGCAAGATCCAGCGCGACGTTGCTTCCGTCGGCAAGGGCGTCAGCATCCTGCTCGTCGATCATGAGGACAGCTTCGTCCACACGCTCGCCAATTATTTCCGCCAGACGGGCGCGACGGTTTCGACCGTGCGCACACCGGTGCCGGAAGAGATCTTCGACCGGCTGAACCCGGATCTCGTCGTGCTGTCGCCCGGGCCCGGGACGCCGAAGGATTTCGACTGCAAGGCGACGATCAAGAAGGCGCGGGCGCGCAACCTGCCGATCTTCGGCGTCTGCCTCGGCCTGCAGGCGCTCGCCGAAGCCTATGGCGGGGAACTGCGTCATCTCGCGCTGCCGATGCACGGCAAGCCGTCGCGCATCCGCGTGCTGGAGCCGGGCATCGTCTTCTCCGGCCTTTCGAAGGAAGTGACCGTTGGCCGCTACCATTCGATTTTCGCCGATCCCTCGACGCTGCCGCGCGAGTTCATCATCACGGCGGAAAGCGAGGACGGCACGATCATGGGCATCGAGCACGAGAAGGAGCCGATCGCCGCGGTGCAGTTCCACCCGGAATCGATCATGACGCTCGGCGGCGATGCCGGCATGCGGATGATCGAGAATGTCGTGGCGCATCTGGCGCGCAAGGTGAAGACGAAGGCTGCTTGATGGCAATTCCGGTTCGCCCTTCCTTGTCGTGGGAAGGGCGGAGCGGGCGCTCCAACGTCGGAATAATTGCCAGGCAAGCATGGTTGACTTCTTCTGACAAATCAGAACATTTCAGGAACGATCAACCGGGACTCATCGCCGTGGCCAATGCTGAAAAGTTCATCATCCTCCCTTATCGCAAGAACCGCGGCAATCTGGTGCCCGGTGAAATGCGCCAGGCGTCGAACCCCATCAGTGCCGAAAAGATCGCGTCTGCGATGGCTGACCGTTTCGTCGGCGTCGCGGCCTATGCCGTCATCGTCGACGAGGAAACCGGCGACATGACCTCGCCGCGATTGCTCGCGCGATATGGCGAGATTGCCGATCTCAACGCCGCCTGAAGCGTGGTTTCATGGAGACGTCGCTCTACCTGCCGGTCAAAACCTTCCTGGAGGCGGCCGGTTATGTCGTGAAGGGAGAGGTCGGCGGATGCGATCTCGTCGGCCTGAGCGATGGCGAGCCGCCTGTCGTGGTGGTCTGCGAACTCAAGCTCTCGTTCAATCTCGAACTGCTTCTCCAGGCGGTCGATCGCGCCGCGATGAGCGATGAGGTCTGGATCGCGGCGCGTGTTTCAGCCAAGGGGCGTGGGCGGGAGGCCGACAAACGCTACCGCGATCTCTGCCGGCAGCTCGGTATCGGCATGCTTGGCGTCTCCGATGGCGGTGAGGTCAGCGTCATCGTCAGTTCCGTCTCGCCGATGCCGCGCACCAACCCGAAGCGGCGCACGCGCCTCGTCAAGGAGCATCAGCGTCGCCGTGGCGATCCCGCCGTCGGCGGCGGTTCGCGGGCGCCGATCATGACCGCCTACCGCCAGCAGGCGCTGCTCTGTGCCTCGGCACTCGAGCGGGGAATCGTAAGGCCGCGCGATATGAAGGCGCTGACATCAAAGGCCGGTCCGATCCTGCGCGACAATGTCTACGGATGGTTCGAACGCCGGGAGAAGGGTGTCTATGCCCTGACGCCGGCAGGCCAGGCCGCTCTCTTACGCTGGCCGCAGCCTGTCGTCCAAGATCCGGCTGGCTGAACCGCGCCGCTGTTTTCCGGTCAAGGCCCTAACCGCTGTGAAGGACGTGTCATTCTCTTTGACAAATCCGCTATCATCGCCCATATCACCCTCAACTGAACCGCCTGCGCGACATTCGCGCGGGCGGTTTTGCATTTCAATGGCTTGGACCCTGCAATTCATTCGCAACCGCAGGAGGACGATATGAACGACCACGGCGATCTTACGGTTCGGAAGCTGGCGATGTGGGGCATTCCGCTGTCGCTCGGCGTCATGGGGCTGAAGATGGTGGCGTGGTGGGTCACCGGCTCGGTGGCGCTGCTGTCGGATGGGCTCGAATCGACCGTCAACGTCGTTGCCGCCTTCATCGCTTTCTTCGTCATCCGCTATGCGCAGAAGCCGGCCGATCACGATCACCCCTTCGGCCATCACAAGGCGGAATATCTGTCTGCCGTCACCGAAGGCGTGCTGATCGTCGTCGCCGCGCTCCTGATCGTCAACGAGGCGATCGGCTATCTCAGCGAGCCGCGCATGCTCGACGCGCCGGTGCTCGGCCTCGCGATCAATTTCGCCGCCGGCATCATCAATGCGGTCTGGGCGCGGCTCTTAATCCGGACCGGGCGCAAACACCGTTCGGCGGCGCTGACGGCGGACGGGCAGCATATCATGTCGGATGTGGTGACATCAGTCGGCGTGCTCGCCGGCCTGCTGCTCGCGCTGGCGACCGGTTATGCGATCTTCGACCCGGTGCTCGCCATCCTCGTTGCGATCAACATCCTCTATCAGGGTTGGAAGGTGATCTCGCAATCGATCGGCGGGCTGATGGACCAGGCGGTCGAGCCGCAGGAGGAGGAGGCGATCAAGCAGGCGATCGCCACCCATGCGGCGGGCTCGATCGGTGTGCACGATCTGAAGACGAGGCGGGCGGGCGCTGTCACCTTCATCGATTTTCATATGGTGGTGCCCGGCTCTATGTCGGTTCGGCAGGCGCATGATATATGCGACCGCCTTGAGGATGCCATCAGCGCCGTGCATGAGGGCGCCAAAATAGCCATTCACGTGGAGCCGGAGGGCGAAAAGGCCCATGGCATCCGCGTCAAAGTCGTCAAGGAGGCGTGATGCCGAATACAGATGTTTCCAGCCTGTCGATGCTGGGCCAGCAGACCGAAACCGCAAAATCGCCGGAGGAGGCGGTGCTGGAAAAAGTGCCGGCCACCCATGCCGGCACCGATTATGTCGTGCGCTTCACCGCGCCGGAATTCACTTCGCTCTGCCCGATGACCGGGCAGCCGGATTTCGCCCATATCGTCATCGACTACATCCCGGGCGAATGGCTGGTGGAATCGAAGTCGCTGAAGCTCTTCCTGTTTTCCTTCCGCAATCACGGCGCCTTCCACGAGGATTGCTCGATCTATATCGCCAAGCGCATCGTCGAGCTGCTCGATCCCAAGTGGCTCCGGATCGGGGCTTACTGGTATCCGCGCGGCGGCATTCCGATCGACGTTTTCTGGCAGACGGGCAAGCCGCCGGAAGGCGTGTGGCTGCCGGAGCAAGGGGTTGCTACATATCGCGGGCGTGGGTGAGCCGCGGTGCCGCCAAAGGCGGCAGCAATCGATAGCTTTTCTTTCAACGCAATTCCGAACGAAAAACCGCTGCGCACTTTTTCTGGAATTGCTTTGAATCGATTGCAGCGACGAACGCCCTGAGCCAAAGCGAAGGGCCGGGATACGGTGCGGCAAACGCTGCCCGTCTCCAACAGCTAAATCTTACACATCCGTAACGTCCCCGGACGAGTCATCGCTGTAATCATCGCCATCGTCGTAATCGGCCTGCTGCACATTGCCGTCATTGTCATTACCGGCATTGTCCGATGCCTGGCGGGTATCGTCGTTGCCAAAATAATTGTTGATGACGGTTTCCTCGGTTGGCGCGGACGCATTGCCGAAGGGGTTGGCGCCGAAGGGCGAGCCCCAGCCGAGCGAGGACATGTGGTTGCCGAAGATGCCGCTCAGCGAATTGGCAAGCAGCATGCCGCCGGCCACACCGGCCGCCGTGCCGAGCGCGCCGCGCAGGAAGCTGCCGCCGGCTGACGGAGTGTAGGCCTGCTGGCTCCAGGGTCCCGTGGGCTGCTGCTGCATCTGGCGGGTATCGTCATAGCCGCGGGACGGCTGCCCCCAGGGGCCGGGGTTGGCGGGAACCGGGGCCGGCTGCTGTGTCTGGGTGTTGCCGAAGATCGAGCTCAGGAAGCCGCCGCCCTGTTCGGCCTGGCGGTGGTCGCCGGCGCCGGCTTCGAGCTGGCGGACGCGCTCCTCGAGTTCCTTGATGTGGTTGGCGGCCGCCTCCAGCCCTTTTTCCTGAACGATGACGGCCTGGGCGAGATAATAGGTGGCCGAGGGCTGCTCGCGGGTCGCCTGGTCGATCAGCGCTTCGGCATCGCGGTCGCGCGGCTGGGCTTGCGCGGTGCGCACGCGGTCGAAGAGGGCGGTCAGCAATTGGCGTTCTTCCGGTGACATGTCCTGTCTCCTGTTGTTCCGATGCGGCGTTGCCGCGTGAGGGGTGAGGTAGGAACCGATTCAGGCTTTTCAAAGCCTTTGCCCGTTACATTTCAGTAAGGCTTGCAGAACGGCGTGCGGCTTCTTAAGGATATCTCCACCGCTTCGGTGCCTTGTGTTTTTCCCGCATTGTTTTAGGCATTGAGTCGCATTATGTGCGAGGAACCCGAATTCATCTCCGAGAGGTTCGAATGAACGACGAAGACCAGGACGACAAGACGAAGGAACTGCCGCTCGGCAAGGAAACGGAGGCGAATCTTTTCAAGTCGCGTTCGATCTTCATCTATGGACCGATCAATCAGGAACTGGCGCAGAAGGTCTGCTCGCAGCTCGTCGCGCTTGCCGCGGCCAGCGACGAAGACATCCGCATCTACGTCAATTCGCCCGGCGGCCACGTCGAATCCGGCGATTCCATCCATGACATGATCAAGTTCATCAAGCCGAAGGTCTGGATGATCGGCACGGGCTGGGTCGCTTCGGCCGGCGCGCTGATTTATGTCGCCGCTCCGAAGGAGCAGCGCCTGTGCCTGCCGAACACGCGCTTCCTGCTGCACCAACCGTCGGGCGGCACGCGCGGCATGGCATCCGACATCGAGATCCAGGCCCGCGAGATCATCAAGATGAACGAGCGCCTGAACAAGATCATGGCGGCGGCCACCGGACAGCCGCTCGACAAGATCGCCAAGGATACGGATCGCGACTATTGGCTCTCGGCCGAAGAGGCGAAGGACTACGGCCTCGTCTCGCGGATCGTGACGTCGCAGGCCGACATCTGAGCTTTCTAAGCAGACACTGTTAAAAACCGCCCTTGCCTGCCGACCGCAGGCGAGGGCGGTTTTTTTTGGATGATGCCTGCGCTTGCCCACAGGCGAGGCTGGACGGAAAGAGCCGAATCCGGGCTTGCGCGCGCGGCAACCATCATGCTCCATGCGCATTCCCGCAGCACGCGAGTCCGCCATGCTCAAAGATTTTTCCGTCCAGGCTCTGTTCATGGGTCTGCTGACCGCTTTCGTCGGTTCCGCCAGCTCCTTCGCCGTCGTGCTGCACGGGCTGCGGGCGGTCGGCGCCACGGAGGCGCAGGCGGCTTCGGGGCTGATGGCATTGTCGATCTCCATGGGGATCTGCGCGATCGTGCTCAGCGCCGTGACCCGATTGCCGATCAGCATTGCGTGGTCGACGCCGGGCGCGGCACTGCTCGCAAGCACCGGCGCGATCGAGGGCGGCTTCAATGCGGCGGTCGGAGCGTTTCTCATCTGCGCGGCGCTGATCGTCATTGCCGGGCTGTTCAAGCCGCTCGGGCGCGCGGTTGCCGCCATCCCCGCGCCACTTGCCAATGCGATGCTCGCCGGCGTGCTGATCGGCCTCTGCTTCGCGCCGGTGAAGGCGATCGGCTTCAATCCGCTGCTCGGGCTGCCGATCGTCATTTCCTGGATCGTCGTCGGCGCCTTCAAGCGACTCTGGGCGGTGCCGGCCGCTCTCGCAGCCTTCGTGCTGGTGCTTGCCTTCGGCGTCGATATTCCTGACGGCGCCTTCGCTTCGCTCGAACGGTCGCTGGTGCCGACGGCGGAAATCGTCCGGCCGGTGTTCAGCCTTGCGGCTTTCATCTCGATCGCGCTGCCGCTCTTCATCGTGACCATGGCCTCGCAGAACATTCCCGGCATCGCGGTGCTGAAGGTCAATTTCTACGACCCGAAGCCCGGCCCGCTCTTTGCCGTTACCGGCTTCTTCTCGCTGCTCTCTGCGCCCCTCGGCGGCCATGCCGTCAATCTGGCGGCGATCACCGCGGCGATGTGCGCGGGCCAGGATGCCCATGCCGATCCGAAGCGGCGCTATTGGGCATCGCTGATCGCCGGCGTCGGTTATATTATCCTCGGGCTGCTCGCCGGCGCGGTGACGGCTTTCGTGGCGCTCGCGCCTCCCGTCCTGATCGAGGCGGTGGCGGGGCTGGCGCTGGTCGGCGCCTTTTCGTCCTCGGCGATGTCGGCCTTCCAGGCGCAGGAATCGCGCGAGGCGGCGGCGATCACCTTCCTCGTCACGGCATCCGGCGTGTCCTTCGGCGGCATCTCGGGCGCCTTCTGGGGATTGATCGCCGGCGGGCTGATGCTGGCGCTGTCGCGGCTGGTGAAGATGTCGAAAGATCGCGCTCGGCAGAAGTAACGCAAGCCGGCGGGCCGCGAGGGCTTGCCAGTTTCGCAGCCCAAGGCTATAAGCGCGGCCATGAAGACCTCTGGCGCCAAGATTTCCGAGACGATTGCACGCGGCCGCATCGCCCTGCGTGACTCCTCGCGCGCCCTGACCTCGCTTCTTCTCCTCGGCCTTACGCGCGGTTGCCGGGTCCTTTGAGGAGCGCCCGGCGGCCGAAAGCCCGCCCGGCCATCGCTCCTCGCGACTCACTTTCAAAATTGACCTAACGACCGACGAAGGTCCGCATTTGTTTATCGCCAAGCCCGACGTGATCGGCTAAGAGGCGGAGCAAATGCCGGATGAGGAGACAAGACAATGGACAACACCACCAGCCGATCCTCCGCAAAAGGCATGCCCGATGCGGCGCTGAAATACCGGCCCTATCCTCAAGTCAACATTGCCGACCGCACCTGGCCGACGAAGACCATCACCAAGGCGCCCGTCTGGTGCTCGGTGGACTTGCGCGACGGCAACCAGGCGCTGGTCGACCCGATGGGCCATGACCGCAAGGCGCGCATGTTCCATCTGCTGCTCGAGATGGGCTTCAAGGAAATCGAGATCGGTTTCCCTTCGGCTTCGCAGACGGATTTCGATTTCGCCCGCTGGTGCGTGGAAGAGGGCAACGTGCCCGCCGACGTCTCCCTGCAGGTGCTGGTGCAGTGCCGCCCGGAGTTGATCACCCGCACTTTCGAAGCGTTGGAAGGGGCCAACCAGCCGATCGTGCATTTCTATAATTCGACCAGCGAGCTGCAGCGCCGCGTCGTTTTCGCCAAGGATGTGCAGGGCATCAAGCAGATCGCCGTCGATGCGGCCAAGATGATCACCGACATGGCGGCCAAGGCCGGCGGCGGCTACCGCTTCGAATATTCGCCCGAAAGCTTCACCGGCACCGAGCTGGAAGTGGCGCTGGAAATCTGCAACGCCGTCATCGAGGTGGTGAAGCCGACGCCCGACAACAAGCTGATCATCAACCTGCCTTCCACCGTCGAGATGGCGACGCCGAACGTCTATGCCGACCAGATCGAATGGATGTGCCGTAACCTCGACAACCGCGAGAACCTGATCGTCTCGCTGCATCCGCATAACGACCGTGGCACCGGCATCGCCGCCGCCGAGCTGGCCTTGCTGGCGGGCGCCGACCGCGTCGAAGGCACGCTGTTCGGCAATGGCGAGCGCACCGGCAATGTCGATGTGGTGACGATGGCGCTCAACATGTTCACGCAAGGGGTCGATCCCGGGATCGACTGCTCGAACATCGAGCGCATCAAGGAAGTGTTCGAATATTCGAACCAGATGGCGATTGCAGAGCGTCACCCCTATGTCGGCGAGCTGGTCTATACGGCCTTCTCCGGCTCGCATCAGGATGCGATCAACAAGGGCATGAAGGCCGCACAGGTCGCCAACCATCCGGTGTGGGAAGTGCCGTATCTGCCGATCGATCCGCGTGACGTCGGCCGTTCCTACGAGGCGATCATCCGCATCAACTCGCAGTCCGGCAAGGGCGGCATCGCCTATATCCTGCAGCAGGATTACGGGCTCAACCTGCCGCGCAACCTGCAGGTCGAATTCCGCGAGGACATCCAGCGCATCACCGACGTAGAGGGCAAGGAGCTTCCCTCGAAGCGTATCTACGACCGCTTCATCGAGCGCTATGTGACGCAGCCCGATGCGCGCCTCAAGTTCGTCGATCACCACACCTATCCCGACACGGAGCGCAAGGGCCAGCGGATCGTCGCGGCCGAAATCACCGACAACGGCGAGATCAAGCGCATCGAAGGGCAAGGCAACGGCCCGATCGACGGCTTCATCAACGCGCTGTCGCATTATCTCGGCATCGAGATGTCGGTCGAGGATTATTCCGAGCATTCGCTGCAGCACGGCTCCAACGCGGCGGCGATCTCCTATGTCGAGACCTCCTATCCCGGCGGCAAACTCTTCGGGGCAGGGATCAACACCAACATCGTTGGGGCATCGCTGGAAGCGATCGTTTCGGCGGCTAACCGCGTGCTCGAGGTGAAGGCCGGTAAGGCCTGATCGAATAGGTTCAGGCCGTGACCGTCTCGGTACGGCGCGGCCTGACGGTTGGGGTGACTTCGTTGTGTCTACGCTGAGCGTACGCGAAAGCAATGAAAGCCGTGCCGTGCGGCCCCCTCATCCGCCTGCCGGCACCTTCTCCCCGCTGGGGAGAAGAGACTCGCGGCAGTGTCTCGGTTCCCCCTTCTCCCCAGCGGGGAGAAGGTGCCCGTAGGGCGGATGAGGGGGCCGCTGGCGCTGGTCGTCGATTTTCCTATCGCGTCAAATCGCCGTGGCGATCTTCATAGCGAGCTGATCGAGGGCGGCTTCGGCGGAGGGGCCGGCGAGGACGTAGGAGGTGCCGGCATTGTGCCAGGTGACCAGGCCGATCTCGTCCTTGATGGTTTCCTTGAAGTCGTCGGTCTCCGGCGGCTGGGCGTCCTTGCGGAAGCAGATCGAGATGATGTCGCCGTCATTGTTGGAATAGACAAGCTGGCCGACGGGGCGGCTGTCGCCGAGAATGACGCGGGCTCCCTGGAAGGTCCAGGATTCACCGCTGAGATCGGGCACACGGAAGGGCACGCCGATGGCGGTCGTCAGCCAGCTGGAGATTTCTTCGGCCTGTGAGGCCGGCACTTCGACGAGATGGCGCGGCTGGCGGATCAGCAGGCGCTGATAGGCGGTGACGTCGCTCAGCCAGTCGCTGGTGTTGGCGGGTGCTGTGGCAGTCGTGGTGGCTATTTCGTCGGCATCCGGGCTGATGCCGACGAAATAGCCGATACCGCAGCCGACGACGAAAAGGATGAGGGCGGCGGCCAGCGCCTGCGGGCCGCTCGGCGACAGTTTCACCTGCGGGCGCGTGGCGCGCTGGGCGATCGGCGTCTTCGGCGGCTGTGTGCTCTTGATCGAGCGGACGAGGGCGAGCGGCACCGGCTCCTTCAGGACGTCTTCGAGGCGGCGGCGGCCGAAATCGGCGCCATGGCGCAGCTTTTCATGCAGGCGGCGCGCATTCTCGTCGCTTGCCAGGCGCTGCTCCAGTTCGTGCCGCTGTTCGGACGAGACCTCGCCGTCGAGAAGGGCGGTGAGCTGGGCTTCGAGCGGCAATTTCCTAAGATCGAGCAATTCAGTACCTGTGGATGGGGTGGGTGCCGGCGAGCCCGGCAAAATGCAGCCTGGCCGTGGCAAGCTGGGAGACGACGCTTGCCGTGGAGACGCCCATGATGTCGGCCGCCTGCTGATAGCTGTGGCCTTCGACGTCGACGAGCAGGAAGATCGAGGAAACGCCGTCCGGCATCTCGGCGATCATGCGATGGATGGCATCGGGATCGACCGAGGCAGAACGTTCACGCGCAGCCTCTCTGATATCGGTGACGTTGCCGCGGGCGGATGCCTTCGGCTTGCGCTTGCGGCTGTCGTCGGCCCATTGCTGGCGGGCAAGCGTGTAGATCCAGCTTTCCAGCCGGCCTTCGCCGTTCCACTGATGCCCCTTGGCAATGGCGCGCAGACAGACGGCCTGCACAAGTTCGTCGGCAATGGCCGCTTCGCCGGCGAGCGTGATCGCAAAGCGGCGAAGGCGGGGCAGAAGGCCGACGAGATCACGGCGGAGGTCGATGGTCGTTGCGGGCTGACGCATTGTCTATCCAAGAAGCAGTCACAATGGTTTCGCGGACGAAGGGTTCGCCATCGAGCGCGAAACCGGCTTTATCGGCACCGGAGATGCATGTGCTTTATGAAGCAAGTCTCCTGCACTTCGCAAGCATCCGGTCGTCTTATCCCCTTTTCTCAAGGGATATTCATGTTTTAGCCCGCAAAGCTTGCGTCAATATGTCCTGTACCCGTTCAAGCTTTGCAGCAGGGCGCGATAGGCCCAGGTGCCTTCGCCGCCGCGGTCGCGGATTTCGACGAGCTGGACGCGGGCGCCCTGGATGTCTCCCTGCTCCACCAGCGCCATGCCCATGTAGGAGCGGGCGAGGATGTAGTTTTCATCGGCCTGCAGCGCCTTGCGGTAGTAGGACATGCCGAGCTCCATGCGGCCGGCCTTGCGGTTGGCGTAGCCGAGATAGTTCAGGATGCGCGGGTCGTTCTGGTTGTCGGCGAGATCGAGCACGGTGATGGCGTTCTCATACTGGCCGGCATAGGCGAATTCGCGGGCGAACTTATAGAGATCGTCGTCGTTGAAGCTGTTCTTCTTCGGGGTGACGCATTCCTTCTTTGCCTTGTCCCAAACCTTGCCGCCGGTGCAGGTCTTGGTCGTCTGGGTTTTCGGCGGCGGATTGGTGTCGTCGTTGCTGTCGCCGACCGCGAAAGCGGCCGTTGCAATGCCGAAGGCAAAGCCGGCGGCAAGGGTCGTTCTGCACAGGCGATGGAAGGGGGAAGTCATTGGCGGCTCCGTTCTGAGGCGATGCAGTTGCTCGGATTGTACGCTTAACGCCCAAAATACCAAGGGGGACAATCAGCCTCAACGGCAAATGTTGCGACGGTCGTGAGGGCCTTTTCGAGATTGCTTCAAGTGCCGCACAAAAAGAGTCCGAAGCCGGCGCTAAGGCGAGAAAATATCGACGCTTTCCGGCATCATCGCATCGCCTGTCCGGTTCACGCTGAAGCGCTCGCCGGTGAGCTCCCAGGCGCCCGGAGAGCCATCGATGGAAAAGAGATTGTAGGCGGCCGGCGGCTTGATGCTGCCCGGTCCCTGCGAGGCGGACGCGATGCCGACGACCGGCACCGGCTGCACCTGGCCGCGCAGCCAATGCAGCGTGTTCAGATGCGTGTGGCCGTGCAGTACGAGCTCGGCGCCGCCGGTCGAAATCACGGCCGCGAAACGGCGGATGCCGATCATGCGTTTGTAGAAGGTGGTGGCGCCGCGGATCGGCGGATGATGGATCATGACGACGCGGAAGAGACCGGCTTCGCCGGCCGCGCGCAGCATGTTCACCGTGTCGCGGGCCTGGCGCGCGCTGAAAAAGCCGGAGGCGGCGAAGGGGGGCGTGGCGACGGCCGTGGAGCAGCCGACGATCGCCACCTTGCCGCGGACACG
Source organism: Rhizobium sp. BR 249 (assembly GCF_047445895.1). Classification (NCBI taxonomy): domain Bacteria; kingdom Pseudomonadati; phylum Pseudomonadota; class Alphaproteobacteria; order Hyphomicrobiales; family Rhizobiaceae; genus Rhizobium; species Rhizobium sp. BR 249. Next base: position 17,211 of record NZ_JARWKX010000031.1, read on the forward strand.
CAGATAGGGAAAAATGTGACGATCTTCCTGCCATTGCGGCGGGGCGAGGKCGCCGCGGACATAATCGTACCAGGCGCGCATCGACTTCTCGTAGGCGCCAGGCACATAGGCGTCGTGATTGCCCGGAACGACCGAGGTATCGGCGGGATCGCCGAGCGCGCGCAGCCACGCGGCGGCGGCGCGGATCTCGATTCCGCTCGCCAGGTTGACGAGGTCGCCGGTGACGGCGAGGTGATCGGCCTGATGGGCGCGGATATCATCGAGCAATAGATCGAGCGTGCTGCCGAAAAGGTGCTTGCGTCGGTTTCGATGCCAGTTCACAAAGCCGGTTATGCGTTTCGAAAACAGCTCCTGAATGGAAAGACGGGGCAGTGGTCCGAGGTGGACATCGGAAATATGCGCGAGCTTGAACATGCTACGAGACATAGACCAGCTTATTGACAAATCAAACACATCCGGCGCGATGAAGAGCCGAAACGGAACGATGGCGGATAAAGAGAAGCCCCCTCACATCAGGCTGGCCTTGCGCCTCCTGCATGTCTATTTTTCCTTCGCCCGCGGCATGACCATGGGTGTCAGGGCTGCGTGCTTCGATGCGGACGGCCGGATTTTCCTCGTGCGCCACAGCTATATCGGCGGCTGGCATATGCCCGGCGGCGGGCTGGAGCGCAACGAGACGGTCGAAGAAGCGCTGGTCAAGGAGCTGCGCGAGGAGGGCAACCTCCGGATCATCGGCAAGCCGCAGCTGGTCCAGGTCTATTTCAACACCACGACCACCCGGCGCGACCATGTCGTGTTCTACCGGGCGACCGTCGAGCAGACGGCGCCGCGGCCGCCGGACTGGGAGATCTCCGACAGCGGGTTCTTTTCGCTCGACGACCTGCCCGAGGGCACGACCGAGGCGACGTATCGCCGCCTCGCCGAGCTGCGGGGCGAGCAGGAGCCCGACCATCGCTGGTGAGTATCAAGCCGCGAAAAGCTTTTCGCGGCCATGTGGGCTGTCGAGATCGAGCACCGGGCCGGCGGGGACGATGCCCGTCGGGTTGATCGTCTTGTGGCTGCGGTAATAGTGCTGCTTGATGTGCGCCAGGTTTACCGTCTCGGCGACGCCTGATGTCTGGTAGAGATCCCTGAGGTAGCCGGGCAGGTTGCGGTAATCGGCGATGCGGCGGATGTTGCATTTGAAATGGCCGACATAGACGGGGTCGAAGCGCACCAGCGTCGTGAAGAGGCGCCAGTCGGCCTCGGTCAAGCTGTCGCCGAAGAGGTAGCGGCCCTTGCCCAGGCGCTCGTCGAGAATGTCGAGCGTTTCGAAGAGCTTGCCGACATTTTCCTCATAGGCTTCCTGAGTGGTGGCGAAGCCCGCCTTGTAGACGCCGTTGTTGACGTTGTCGTAGACGGTGGCGTTCAGCGCGTCGATTTCGGCGCTGAGATGCTCCTGATAGAAATCGATCTTCGAGCCCGTCAGCCCGTCGAAGGCGCTGTTGAACATGCGGATGATCTCGGCCGATTCGTTGCTGACGATCGTGCCGGTCTGCTTGTCCCAGAGGACGGGAACGGTGACGCGGCCGGAATAGTGCGGATCGGCCTTGACGTAGATCTGCCAGAGGGTGGTGGCGCCGAAGAGATGGTCGCCGGTGGCGCCGTCGCCGACTTTGAACTCCCAGCCGTTCTCGAGCATCAGCGGGTCGACGACTGAGACCGAAACCAGGTCCTCCAGCTTCTTCAGCTTGCGGAAGATCAGCGTGCGATGCGCCCAGGGGCAGGCGAGCGAGACATAGAGATGATAGCGCCCGGCCTCGGCCTTGAAGCCGCCGCTGCCTGAAGGGCCGGCCGTGCCGTCTGCCGTCACCCAGTCGCGGAACTGCGAGGGCTGCCGCTTGAACTGGCCCTTGCTCTCCTTCGTGTCGTACCAGGCGTCATGCCAGACGCCGTCCACCAGCATTCCCATGATCTTCATTTCCTCGATTTGCGTGTCGGGATGGAAGGTAGCTGAGATAGCGGGGCTTTGCAGGCGGTAAAGATTGAACAGTGTGTCACGGCGTTGGCGGGAAGGCGCATTTTGCGTTGGACGGCGGAAATTTTTCCTGCTATCGGCCTTTTCACGATTTGAGAGACGCCCACCTGATGTTCATTTCCAGAAACCCGCGACGACGCTGATGCTCCCGAACGCCCAGGGCGTGTTCGAGACCCATCAATCTGTCCATCCGGTTTCTGTCATCATGTACAAGCACGATCTCGTCTATCTCACTGAAGACGCGTCTCATGACGCCGCCATCGAACACATCAACGAAGAAGCCTTCGGTCCGGGCCGCTTCACGCGGGCTGCCGCGCGCATCCGCGAGCAGGGGCCGCATGATCCGTCGCTGTCCTTCATCTGCACCGATAATGGCGAGACGATCGCCTCCGTGCGGATGACGCCGGTGCTCGCCGGCACGGTAAAGGGACATCTGCTTGGCCCGCTCGCCGTCCGTCCCTCCCACAAGAACATCGGCATCGGCCGTGAATTGGTGCGGATCGCGGTGGAAGCGGCAAGGCGCAAGGGCTCGGAAGCCGTCATCCTGGTCGGCGATCCGCCCTATTACGGCCCGCTCGGTTTCGAGAAGGTGGCTTACAACGCGCTTGCCTTTCCAGGCCCAGTCGATCCCGGCCGGGTGCTCGTCGTGCCGATCGCCGAGGGCGTGCACGAGCGGCTGAAGGGCACGATCGCCTGGCACGGATGATCAGAGATTTTTCCGGAGGAAGCTGCGCGTGCGGCCCTTCGGGAAATGCTCAAGCTCACCGAAGACTTCGTAACCTTGGCGCAGATAGGCGCTGAGGGCTTGCGGATTGAACGTATCGATCCACGCGCCGCGGCAGCCTCGGGCTCTCGCCTCTTCTTCGGCTTTTGTCAGAAGCTTGCCGGCGAGACCGGTGCGGCGCAGCGTCTCGGGAATATAGAGCATCTGGGTGAAGAGCCAGCCCCAGGCGGTATAGCCTGAGAGGCCGCCTGTCACCTTGCCGTCGGTGTCGCGGATGAGGACGGCGAGCGGCCGGCGAGCCGAAGGGCCGGCATCGCTATCGTTGAAAGCCGAGAGCGCATCGGTAATCGCCGCGAGTTCCTCCGGCGAAGGCGAGGCGGTGAGCTCGAATTCCGGCATGGGATTACCGCCCCTCGCGCCACCACATGGCGCCGAAGGCGAAGAGCAGGATGCCGACGCCGGCAAAACCGGCAAAGAGCGGCAGCGTGTTGATACCCTTCAGAACCGTCTCGCTGGTCATGCGGATCATCATCCGATCGCTGTCGGAGACGCGGACCTGGCCGCGCACCGGCAGGATCGGCGGGACGCTGACCGCGCCGCTTTCGCTGGCGACGCGGGTCACGAGGCCCTTGCTTCTGTCGGCGACCGGCTTCAGCACATCCGTCGTCGAGATCATCGCCTTGAATTCCGGCGCATCGACGGCGCCGATATGGACGAGTGTCGAAAGCGGGCCGTTGCGGATTTCGAAAAGGCCGATCTCATCCATCCGCTTTTCGGCCTTGTAGAGGCCGGGTTCGGTCTGGGAAAGCGGCAGGGTTTCGGTCTTGCCGGAGGGGTAACGCACCGTGGCGTTGCCCGGATTGTCGCCGATCGTCTGGCGGGTGACTTCAAGGGTGCGGCCGGAGGCGCGCGCCGTCAGCGCTTCTTCCTCCAGCGCGGGTTCCTTCATCAGCCAATGGGCGACACGGCGATAGAGTGAGACATTCGGGCCGCCGCCTTCGAAGCCGCGCGCCCAGAGCCAGCCCTGATCGGAAAGCAGCATGGCGACGCGGCCCTGGCCGGAGCGGTTCAGCACCAGAAGCGGGTGGTTGTCGGCGCCGAGCATGATCGTCTCGCCCTCGGGCTTTTCGACATCGACGCTGCGGAACCAGCGGCCCCAATGCGGCGGGTCCTCGCCCGAACCGTCCAGGCCGCGGGTGACGGGATGTTTGCGGCCTTCCTCGGAGAGGCGGGGATAGAAGGCTTTCTCGATCATCTGGCCGGTGGGCATGGCCGGCAGCACCGAGGAAAGCGGCGTCATCGCGATGGAATCAGGGCCGGCATGCTCGGGGCCGGCGGCGATCAGCAGCGCTCCGCCGTTTTCGACATATTGCGCGATGTTGTCGTAATAGAGCAGCGGCAGCACGCCGCGATGCTGGTAGCGGTCGAAGATGATCAGGTCGAAATCCTTGATCTTGTCGACGAAGAGCTCGCGCGTCGGGAAGGCGATCAGCGACAGCTCGTTGATCGGCGTGCCGTCCTGCTTTTCCGGCGGGCGCAGGATGGTGAAGTGGACGAGATCGACCGAGGCGTCCGACTTCAGCAGGTTGCGCCAGGCGCGCTCGCCGGCATGCGGCTCGCCGGAGACGAGCAGGACGCGAAGATTCTGCCGGATGCCGTCGATGACATGGACGGCGCGGTTGTTGGCGGCGGTGACTTCGCCGGGAAGCTCGGCGACCGAGAATTCGAGCACGTTGCTGCCGCCGCCCGGCACCTTGAAGGAGAAGGGCGTATCCTGGCCGGGTGTGGCGCGCAGGGTGGCGATCTCGTTGCCGTTCATCTTCACCACGACATCGGCGGTGCCGCCGGGGCTCGGGCCGTCGTCGAAGACGCGCAGAATGACCTGCTGCTCCTCATTGACGATGCCGAAGCGCGGCCCCTTGATCACTTCGATGCGGCGATCGAATTCGTTGGGCTTGCCGGTCACGAGGCCATGGATCGGCGCATCGAAACCGAGCGCCTGATTGGCGGCCGGGACATCGTGGACCTCGCCGTCCGTCAGCATGATGGCGCCACCGACACGGGAGGGCGGGACGTCGGCGATGTTGGCGGCCAGCGCATCGAACAGGCGCGTGGCGGGTACGTCGGAATTGACGTCACCTTCGACGTCGACGAAGCGGGGCTCTATCTGCGGAAAACGGGCGAGCTGTCCCTTCAGGGCTGCAAGCGCCTCGTCGGTCATCTTGACGCGGTCGGGCGTCTGCTGGCTCTGGCTGCGGTCGACGATGACCGGGACGATCGTCGACAGCTGATCGCGGTCCTCCTGCAGCAGCACGGGATTGGCAAGAGCGATCAGGAGGGCGGCCGCTGCCAGCGTCCTGATCCAGGCGCCGCGAATACCGCGCCAGATCGCAAAGGCGGCGACAACTGCGCTGACGGCGGCGAGCGCCGCCAGGACCGGCCAGGGCAGGAAGGGCGAAAAATCGAACGTCATCTCATTGCCCCAACCGTTCGAGCAGGTCGGGAACATGAACCTGGTCGGTCTTGTAGTTGCCGGTCAGCATGTACATCATGATGTTGACGCCGGAGCGGTAGGCATATTCGCGCTGCGTTTCATCCGACGGCACGGTCGGCAACATCGGCGTGCCGTTCGCGTCGATCGCCCAGGCGCCGGCGAAATCATTGCCGGTGATCAGGATCGGCGAAACGCCGTCGGCCGTCGCCGCCGATTTTTCGGTCGCTTCGCGGCCGCCCTGCCTGGCCTCGATCCAGAGCGGGCTGCCGGTATAGCGGCCGGGAAAGCTCGACAGGAGATAGAAGGATTTCGTCAGCACGTGGTCCGATGGCACCGGTTCCAGCGGCGGAATGTCGAGATTGCCCAGGATTTCCTGCAGCCTCTGGCCGTTGGCGCTGACATTGCCGGCATTGTCCAAGGCGCTGATCTGATCGCGCGTATCGAAAAGCACGGTGCCGCCATTGCGCATATAGGCGTCGATGCGGCTGATCGCGGCCGAGGACGGCATCGGCGCCGTCGCCGAAATCGGCCAGTAGATGATCGGATAGAAGGCGAGCTCGTCCTTGGTGAGGTCGAGGCCGACAGGAGGCGCCGGCTCCAGCGTCGTGCGGAAGGTCAGGAACTGGGTGAGCCCCTCCAGACCGCGCTCGGATATATCGTCCACCTCCTGCTCGCCGGTGACGACATAGGCGAGATGGGTATTGTCGAGCCTCTCCAGGACGAGGTCGTCGCCGGGGCGAGAGTCGTTGGCGTGCAGCGTGCCGGGCTGCATGAGGAAGCCGGCGGCGACGGCAACCGCGAGCATCGCCGCCGTGCGGACAGCCGGGCGCGAGCGCGAGAAGGCGCCGTTCATGAAGAGGACGATCAGGCTATCGGCCAGCAGCAGCAGAAAGGCGGCGAGGAAAAGCGCGGGTTTTGCCGACCAGCTTTCGCCGCCGATCAGGCCTTCGCGCACGGCGTTGGTGCCTGTCGTGTCGAGCGGCTTCAATTCGGCCTCCTCGGGCAGCACGTTGAGGGAGGTGAAACCATCTTCCGAACCGTAGAGCCCCGGAGGGTTGTCGAAATTCGCGGTCGGTTCTTCTCCGGCCTTCGGAATGAGCGGCCGCGCCGAGCCCGTCTCGGAGACGAGCGTGCCTTTGGCCGTCAGAATGCGGAACGGCGGCAGGGTTTCGGCAACACGCGCGTTGCCGCGCGCCTCCGACGTCACGCCGCCCGAGCGCGAGATCTGCAGGAGATGGCGCAGCATGTCGACGAAGGTGCCGGAGATCGGCAGGTCGGACCAGGTCGCTTCCGCCGTGACGTGAAAGAGGACGATCTGGCCGGAAGCGAGCTGCTTCATCGTCACCAGCGGCGTGCCGTCGGCGAGGCTCGCCCAGGTGCGTTCGGCAAGATCGGGCGTCGGTTCGGCCAGCACTTGCCGCTTGACGACGACATCAGCGGGACGCGCTATTCCGGCGAAAGGCCCGAAATTCGGAAATTCGGCGAGCGACTGCGGCTCGCTCCAGGACAATGTGCCGCCGAGCGCGCGTTCTCCCTGGCGCAGGATCACGGGGATCAGCGGATCGTCCGCCGGGGCTGCCGCCATGCGCGGGCCGGCAAAACGCAGCAGCATGCCGCCGTTCGATATCCAGCGCGTCAGAGGTTCGTAGGTCTCCTCCGGCAGGCGGCCGATATCGGCCATGATGATGATCGAAGGATTGCTGGCGAGAAGTTTCGGTATTGCGACGGCCAGATCGGAATCGGCGGGCTGGATGATATCCGCATAGGGCTGCAGCGCCCGCTGGATGTAGTAGAGCGGCGAGAGCAGCGGCTGGAATTCATCGGCTCCCGTACCGGACAGCAGGACGACGCGGCGGCGCTTGAAGGCGTCGTCGAGCAGGTGGACCGCGCCTGATGTCGCGCCGTTGTCGACGCTGATGCGGGCGAAGTCGTTGCGCATCTCGAAGGGAGCGGTGATCGAACTCGTGGCGACGCTTTGGCCGGGACGGAAATCCACCCTGCCATTGGCGATCGAGCGGCCCTGGGCATCGACGGCGTTGAGCGCCACCGATGCGGGGCGCGAACTGTCGAGCCGCGTGACCTTGACGCTCATCGCGTCGGCCGCATTGTTGGCCGCGGTGACGGCAACCGTCTTTGCGGCATCGCCCTGGATGAGGCGCAGATCGGCGGGCTGGAGCTCGGCGAGCTGGCGCACCGTCGGATCATCGGCCTTGGCAGCGGCGCCGTCTGTGAGGAAGGCGAGGGTGCCGGGCTTGACGCCGTTCAGCGCCGCGCGCAGCGCCTGGAAAGCGCGCTCGCGGTCCGGGACCAGCGGCCGCGGCTCGGCGGCGCGCAGCTTGTCGCGGGCGCTCGCCGCCGTGCCGGGCACGGCATCGTTCGTGGGATCTGCGGTGAAGGCGATCGATACCGGCGTGCCGGCGGATTCGGCATCGTCCACCAGCGCGTCGGCGGTCTGGATGCGGCGCTCCCAATCGGGTGCGGCCGCCCAGCTGTTGTCGACGAAGAGCACGAGCGGGCCGCCCGATGCGAGCGAGCTGGTGCGCGGATTGAAGACCGGATCGGCGATCGCCAGGATGATGACGGCGGCGAGCAGCATGCGCAGCAAGGTGAGCCACCAGGGGCTTTGCGCCGGCGTCTCCTCGCGCTTCAGCACGGATGCGAGGATCTTCAGCGGCGGGAAGACCTCGGCCTTCGGGCGCGGCGGGGTCAGCCGCAGCAGCCACCAGATGACCGGGAGCGCGATCAGCGCGCCGAGAATGGCGGGATAGGCGAAAGCGAAGGGAAGGGCGTTCACAGCTGCCCTCCATGCGTCGCCTTGGCCGGCATGCCGGAGAGATACATATGCACCGCGACCAGCGCCTCGGAAGCAAGATGATCGGTGCGGTGGGCCGTGAAGGTCCAGCCGAGATGGCGCAGCGACTGGCCGAGGCTTTCTCTGCGGGCGAGATAGGCGTTGCGATAGGCCTCGCGGATATGTTCGGCGCGGCCGGAAACCAGCTTGGCGCCGCTCTCCGGATCGGTGAATTCGGTGCGGCCGCTATAGGGGAAGATCTCTTCGGCGGGATCCGATATCTCGACCACATGGCCGCGCAGGCCGCGGCGGGCGAGCGGGCCGAGGCGCTCCATGATCGCAGGCGCGTCGTCGAGGAAATCGCCGATCAGCACGAGATCGCTCCAGCCGCGGATCATCGCCGTTTCCGGCAGGCCGCCGGTCAGCGGTGCGTGTACCAGCGCCGATGCCAGGCGTTCGGCGGCGTTGCGCGTGGAGGCGGGTTCCATGATGCCGGGGCAGCCGATGCGCTCGCCGGAACGGGAGAGGATTTCGGCAAGCGCCAGCATGAGCACCAGCGCGCGGCTTTCCTTGGAGACGTTGCCGTAGCTCGACTTGTACATCATCGAGGGCGACATGTCGCACCAGAGCCAGATCGTATGCGCCGCCTCCCATTCGCGCTCGCGCACATAGGTATGGTCGTCGCGGGCGGAGCGGCGCCAATCGATGCGCGACAGGCTCTCGCCTTCGGCATAGGGACGGAACTGCCAGAAATTCTCGCCGATGCCGCGCTTGCGGCGGCCATGCCAGCCGGCAATCACCGTGTTGGCGATGCGCTTGGCTTCCACCAGGCAATCCGGCATGAGGGCGGCCCGCTGCCTTGCGCGGGAAAGGGCATCGCTGCCTGACGTCGGATTGACGATCTGTCCGATAGATGCCACGCGTCCGGCTTCCTTATCCCTTTGCCTGCTTGACCAGTCCGGCGATGACGTCGCGCACCGACATGCCTTCGGCGCGGGCGGCGAAGGTCAGCGCCATGCGATGCTGGAGAATGGGTTCGGCGAGCGCGAAGATATCGTCGAGAGACGGGGCGAGGCGGCCTTCATACAGCGCGCGGGCGCGGGCGCAGAGCATCATCGCCTGGCCGGCGCGCGGGCCTGGACCCCAGGCGACGTTCTTGTCGGTCGAGGCATTGCCCTGCCCGGGGCGGGCGGAGCGCACAAGGGAAAGGATGGCGTCGACGACCGTTTCGCTCACCGGCATCTGGCGGACGAGGGTCTGGATCTCGATCAGCCGCTGCGCATCGATGATGGCTTCCGGCCGGGTTTCGCCGAGGCCCGTGGTTTCGAGCAGGATCTGGCGCTCGGCGGCGAGCTCGGGATAGTTGACGTCGACCTGCAGCAGGAAGCGGTCGAGCTGGGCTTCCGGCAGGGGATAGGTGCCTTCCTGCTCCAGCGGGTTCTGGGTGGCGAGCACATGGAAGGGGGCCGGAAGGTCGTAGCGCTGGCCGGCGATGGTGATATGATACTCCTGCATGGATTGCAGAAGCGCCGACTGGGTGCGCGGCGAGGCGCGGTTGATCTCGTCGGCCATCAGCAGCTGGGCGAAGACCGGGCCCTTGACGAAACGGAAGGAGCGGCGGCCGGTGTCGTCCTGGTCCATCACTTCGGAGCCGAGAATATCCGAAGGCATCAGGTCGGGCGTGAACTGGATGCGGTTGGCGGCAAGGCCGAGCACTTCGCCGAGCGTCGTCACCAGCCTGGTCTTGGCAAGGCCGGGGACGCCGACGAGCAGGGCATGGCCGCCGGAGAGCACGGCGAGAATGGTGTTCTCAACGACGCTTTCCTGACCGAAGATCACCTTCGAGACTTCTCCGCGGATGGCGGCGATATCGGAGAGCGCCTTCTCGGCGGCGGCGACGATCGCCTTTTCATCGAGGCTGGCTTCGGTCTTCATCATACCCATGGGCATCTCCAACGGCTGAAATCATTCGGCAGCGAATCGGCGGACTTATACATCTGCCTCATACTCGATAGAGTTATGGAGATGCGACGGGCTGACAAGTTCGTTACGAATGACTATCTCGTGACTTCACTTCGTTAAGGACAAACCGGGACGGAAGAATGGCAGCCGAAGAAATCAGCGGACAGGCGGATGCAGCGGGGCTTGCCGCGCTGATTTCGCGCGCGTCTGCCGAAAATAGCGGTAAAAAACGCGGGTTGCCGCCGGTCGAGCGGTGGAATCCGCCTTTCTGCGGCGACATCGACATGGAGATCAGAGCCGACGGCACCTGGTTCTACATGGGCACGCCGATCGGCCGGCCGGCGCTGGTGCGGCTGTTTTCGACGGTTTTGAGAAAGGACGAGGACGAAAAGACCTATCTCGTAACTCCTGTGGAAAAGGTCGGGATCAGGGTCGTCGACGCGCCGTTCGTTGCGGTGGAGATGAGCGTGACGATGCGGGAGGGTGATCAGGTGCTGACGTTCCGCACCAATGTCGGCGATGTCGTGGAGGCGGGAGGAGAACATCGGCTGCGCTTTGCCATTGCCGGCGGCAATGCCGAACTGAAACCCTATCTGCATGTGCGCGGGCGGCTGGAGGCGCTGGTGTCGCGTGCGGTGATGTATGAACTGGCGGCACTCGGCGAGACGCTCGACGTGGAGGGGCGGCCGATGTTTGCGGTCCGCTCCGCCGGCGAGGTCTTCCCCGTCATGCCGGCCGACGAACTGGATGCGCTTTCCCGATGAACGATGCGATCACCCAACGTTATCCGCTGTTCTCAGCAGCTGAATTCCGCCGCCGTGCGCTCAATCAGAATGGTGGGCCTGTCGACCATGCCTGGCGCGATCATGGCGACCATATCCTCAATCCCGATATCGTGGAGGAGGTCGCGACCTTCAAGCTGCGCGATGCCGCCGTGCTCGTGCCCGTCGTCGACGACGGCGAGGAAGCGCGTGTGATCTTCACCAAGCGCACGGCGACGCTGCGCAAACATTCCGGCCAGATCGCCTTTCCCGGCGGCTCGATCGATCCGGCCGATATTTCGCCCGAAATGGCGGCAATCCGCGAGACGGAGGAGGAAATCGGCCTGCCCGGTTCCTACGTCGAGACGGTCGGCAGGCTGCCGAATTACCTCGCTTCGACCGGCTTCCGCATCACGCCCGTGCTCGGCGTCGTCAAGCGGGGTTTCGCGCTGACGCTGAACCCGGCCGAGGTGGACGACGTGTTCGAGGTGCCGCTTTCCTTCTTGATGAACCCGGCCAATCACAACCGCGACAGGCGCGTCATCGACGGCATCGACCGGCATTTCTACCGCATGCCCTATGAAACCAGAATGATCTGGGGCATCACCGCCGGCATCGTCCGCACGCTCTATGAAAGGCTTTATGCATGACCGGCATTGCCGACCAGGCATGGTTCCGTGATCCGGCGCTCGCCCGGGTCCTGGCACTTCTCAATACCGATGAGGGGGAAGGACGGGTCGTCGGCGGCGCGGTGCGCAACAGCCTGATGGGCCTGCCGGTCAGCGATATCGACATTGCCACGACGCTGACGCCCGAAATCGTCATGGAGCGGGCAGCAGTGGCCGGCATCAAGGCTGTGCCGACAGGGCTGCAACACGGCACGGTGACGCTCGTCATCGACGGCAAGCCCTTCGAGGTGACGACGCTGCGCACTGACGTCGAGACCGATGGACGCCGCGCCAAGGTCGCCTTCAGCACCGATTGGAAGGCCGATGCCGAACGGCGCGACCTGACGATCAACGCGCTCTATGCCGATGCCAAGGGCGAGGTGGTGGATCTCGTCGGCGGGCTTGCCGACATCGAGAGGCGCAACATCCGTTTCATCGGCGATGCGACGAGGCGTATCGCCGAAGACCATCTGCGCATCCTGCGCTTCTTCCGTTTCTTTGCCTATTACGGTTCCGGACGGCCGGATGCGGAGGGTCTGAAAGCCTGTTCGGCGGCGCGTTCGAAACTGAAGACGCTCTCGGCCGAACGCGTCTGGTCGGAGCTCAGAAAGCTGCTCGGTGCCGGCGATCCGGGCCGGGCGCTGCTCTGGATGCGGCAGGTGGCGGTGCTGACGGAAATCCTGCCGGAATCGGAACGATGGGGGATCGATGCGATCCCTTCGTTGGTTGCAACCGAGAAGGCGCTCGGCTGGACGCCCGATCCGCTGCTGCGCCTTGCGGCGATCGTGCCGCCCGATGCCGCGCGGCTGGAGGCTCTTGCGGCCCGGCTGAAGCTCTCGAATGCGGAAGCGGCCACCCTGACGGCCTGGGCGAAAGCGGCGCCGGTCAACGACGAGATATCGCCGGCCGCCTTCGAGCGGCTGCTCTACCGCAACGGCCCGGATGGCATCACGACGCGCCTGAAACTGGCGCTCGGCGTTGCGCGCGGCAAGGCCGAGGGCGATCTTGCCGAAATGGCGCGCTCGGCGCGGCTCGGCAAGCTCCTGGATCAGGCCACGAACTGGAGGAAGCCGCAATTTCCTCTGAATGGCGGCGATGTGATTGCGGCGGGCATCGCATCCGGCCCGCGCGTCGGCGAACTGCTGGCGGCGCTGGAACATCAGTGGGTGGAGGAGAATTTCACCTCCGACCGGCCAGCGCTGCTCGCCCGGCTGCAGGAACGCATCCAATAGGGATCATGCGTCGCATCCGGTGGATGCGACGCTGTCATAGTCGTTGCCGCCAGGACGTGGGCACCGGCTCTCAGGCGGCGCTGGCCTCGTCGCGGATGCGTGCCTTGATGTTGTCAACCATGTTTTCGCGTATGGTCGTTTCGCCGTGAGCGGCCTTCAGGTGCTCGACGGCGCGGCGGACCACTTCTGCGTCATTATCCGCCCGGGTGTGCCAGGCGCAGCCGGGAACGAGCGTGCCGCATTCGAAAAGTCGCATGGTTTTCTCCTCTGTCTGGGACGCAACGGCCATCGCGCTTTCACGCGATTGATGAATGTACGTGCGGAGAGAAGGTTCCGGCCGGCAGGAGGTGACGACCGGAGAAGGTGTTTCAGTCGGGCATCGCCCAGGCTTTGAAAGTATCCGAGAGATGGCCGGGCATGTTGCTGTTGGCTGCGTCGTTCTGCAGCTCTTCAGGCGACTTTCCGCCGGCCAGTTGCAGCTTGACCTGCTCGATGAAGCAGGAGAGGGGCAGATCCGAGCCACTCTTGGCCCGCAGTTTCTCGGCGATGCGTATCAGGAACTCGGGCGTGTCGATTGCACGGAATGTTTCCTGGACATCCGTGGACGCAGGCGAGCCGCTTTGTGTCGTCATGACAATCCTCCTCCGATTGTTACGCACGTACATATAAAGTTAGGACTCACTGAATTTTTATGAAGGTCCCTCCATTCGAATTTATCGACGAGATATCACAGTCTCACGGCCAGCGGACGACGGGCGGCAGCGACGAGAGAATGGATTCCACGTTGCCGCCGGTCTTCAGGCCGAAAATCGTGCCGCGATCATACAGCAGATTGAACTCGACGTAGCGGCCGCGGCGGATCAATTGTTCGTCACGATCGGCCTCCGTCCACAGTTTGTTGAAGTTGGAGCGGACGATTTTCGGATAGACCATGGCGAAGGCCCGGCCGACATCGCGCGTGAAGGCGAAATCGGCCTCCCAGCCGCCGGCTTCCGCGCTCGAATGCAGCCAGTCGTAGAAGATGCCGCCGATGCCGCGGGCTTCGTTGCGGTGCTTCAGGAAGAAATATTCGTCGCACCAGGCCTTGTAGGCGTCGTAATCGGCAACGGCATGGTTGCGGCAGGCGATCTCCATCGCCTTGTGGAAGAGCTGGCTGTCCTCGTCCTCCTGCGTGCGGCGGCGCGACAGCACCGGCGTGAGGTCGGCTCCGCCGCCGAACCAGCGGCTTGTCGTGACGACCATGCGGGTGTTCATGTGCACGGCGGGAACGTTGGGGTTGACGGGATGGGCGATCAGCGAGATGCCGGAGGCCCAGAAACGCGGATCTTCCTTGGCGCCCGGTATCTGGGCGCGAAAGTCCGGCGAGAATTCGCCGTGGACGGTGGAGGTGTGGACGCCGACCTTCTCGAAGACACGGCCTTCCATCATCGACATGCGGCCACCGCCGCCGGCGCCGTCTTCACGCGACCAATCCTTGGCGACGAAGCGGCCGGGCTCCTGATCGGAAAGCGGGCCTTCCAATTCGTCTTCCAGAGCTTCGAAGGAGGCGCAGATCGTATCGCGCAGCCCTTCGAACCAGCTGCGGGCAGCCGCCTTCTTCTCTTCGATATCGTCAGGCAAGCCGATCGGCAGTTCCGGTCTTTCCATGTCACGCCTCCGCGGCCGGTCCCTCTCAGGACACGACTCGCTCATTCCTCGTTGTCCGCCACCTCTAGCAGGTGGCGCCGCCTCTCGCCAAGCTGCGGCCGGGGCATCAAGATTCGACTCGCAAAGCAAGGGTTTCGATACTACCTTTTCGACAGAGGTAGGTTTGATGGCGAAAATTCCAGGCCCTCCGTCCTTCGACGGGCTGAAGCGGAGAATGGCGAGACACCGGGCGGAAAACTCTGCCCGCACGAAAGACCATTTCGTGCGTCAGACATATTGTCTCGGCCTCCTCGACGCCCGCGCCAAGGCGCGCGAATGGTTCGACGAATATCCGAAAGCGGCCTATTGGACCGAGGTGGAAAGCTGGCGCCAACTCGACGGCGACCAGATCGAATTCACCATGCGCCGCCTGCCTTCGGCCGACTGACCGTCACTCCACGGTCGTCCGCACGCGGCTTTCGATCAGCAGGCCGTTCTCGTCCATGATCGGATGCGCCACCGAGACGATATGGGCGTTGATGCGCTTCAGGTCGCGCAGCATGTCGAGATGCAGCGAGCTCGTCTGCAGGCTGTCGGTGCGGCCGTCGCGCAGGCGTTCGAGATGGCGCTCGGCCGACTGCTTCTCCATCCGGCGGACCTCGACTTTCACTTCCATCATCTGACGGGCGAGATTGAAATCGCGGGTGACGAAGATGGTCTGGGCGACGTGCAGATTGTCGATCGTCAGATCGAACAGCTTGCGCAGTTCCTGATGGCCGTCGTCGGAAAATCTGAGCCCGAGGGAGATTTTCTTCTTCACCTGCTCCAGGAGGCCCTTCTCGATGATGTCGCCCATATGTTCGAGATTGATCGCGTAATCGATGACGACGATCGAGCGGCGGCCGTTTTCGTCGCCGAGACCTTCACGGCCGAGCTTGGAGAGATAGACTTTCACCGCCTGCTGCAGCCGGTCGACGCGCTCTTCGAGGGCCGGGATCTCGGTAAGCTTGGAGGCGTCGTTCCGCTCGAAGGCTTCGGAAACCCGGATCAGCATGCGCTCGATGAGATCGCCGATGCCGAGCACTTCGCGGGTGGCGCTGGTCAGAGCAATGACCGGCGTCGAAAGTTCGTGCTCATCCAGATATTTCGGCGCGTTGTCGGGCTCCGGCTGGTCCGGCACCAGCCGGGCCATCAACGCGGCGAGCGGCCGGGAGAAGGGCCAGGCGAGCGCTGCGAGCAGAAGGTTGAAGGCGAGATGCGCATCGACTGGCAGCTTGGCGGGGCCGAAAGGCAGCAGCTGGATGAGTTCCGCGCCATAGCCTGCGAGCGGCAGGGCGAGGAAGCAGCCGATCATGCGCACGATCAGATTGCCGAGCGTGACGCGCCGGGCCGAGACCGGGCCGGACAATGTCGCGACGACGGGCGGTATCGCGCCGCCGAGATTGGCGCCGAGCACGAGCACGACGACGAGTTCGGCTGATATCAGGCCGGCCGAGGCGAGCGACAGGATCAGAACCACCACCGCCAAGCTCGACGAGGACAGGAAGGCGAGTGCTGCCGAGAACAGAAGCGCCACGGGCAGGGCATCGTCCAGCAGGCCGATGAAGGCGGCAAGGGCGGGAGAGGCGCGCATGGGCTCGGTCGCAAGGCCGAGGAGATGCAGCGACAGCAGCATCAGCCCGATGCCGATCAGGGCCGCGCCGCCACCCTGGCGGGCGCTGGAGCGGCCACGATAAAGCACGATGCCGGAAAGGATCAGGAGGGGAGAAAGCCATTCGATGCCGGTGGCGACGATCCAGGCGGTGATCGCCGTGCCGACATTGGCCCCGAGCAGGACGATCTGCGCCATGCGCGGCTTGATGAGATCACGCTCGACGAAGGATGCGGTCATCAGCGCCGTCGCCGTCGAGCTCTGCAGCGCGATGGTTGCCACCAGGCCTGACACGAAGGAGCGCAGGCCGCCGCGCGTGCCGGTCGCCAGCCCGGTTCTGAGCCGGGCGCCGAAGGCCCTGGACATGCCGTCCTTCACCTGTGCGAGGCCGAACAGCAGCAGGGCCACGGCGCCGAACAGGTTGATCATGATGACCGTGGATTCCATTTTCTTGTTTTTGTTCTTCTTTCTTGTGTCTGGAAAAAATAAAGCCCGGGCTTTTCTGCCTCAAGCCGTTGAAATCATGGAAACTGCGCGAATCTTTTTGATTGCTCGGCTAATGAATATAAGCTGTTTTGGCTGATCGGCAACGCCGGTTTGCGACATTCCGGAACAGATTGGCACATCCGTCGAACCCGGCGCCGATCAAGCCCAGGCGGTCTGACGCATGGCCTCGCCGACGATCATCGCCGCCGAGACCGCGACGTTGATCGAGCGCTGGCCTTCGACCATCGGGATCAGGATGCGGGCATCGGCTTTTTCATGTACCTGATCCGGCACGCCGGCGCTTTCACGGCCGAAAAGCAGGATATCGTCGGGACGAAAAGCAAAGTCGGTGTAGCGATCCGCGGCCTTGGTCGAGGCGAGGATCAGGCGACGGCCTGACGTGGCGCGCCAGGCCTCGAAGCGGTCCCAGCTGACATGGCGGGTCAGCGCGGCGGCGGCGATATAATCCATGCCGGATCGTTTCAGATTGCGGTCGGAGACATCGAAGCCGGCGGGTTCGATCAGATCGACGGCAAAGCCGAGGCAGGCGGCAAGGCGCAGGATCGTGCCGGTGTTGCCGGGAATGTCCGGCTGATAGAGTGCCAGTCTGAGGTCAGTCATGACGTGCCGCCTTTTTGTTTTGTTTCGATGCCAGAGGCGTAATCCAACACTCATTCCGGAGCAACGGGGGCGCATTTTGGCTCCGAAACGTTCAATTTGCGCCATTATGGGGCTGGAAATTTCGCGGTTTTCGCGGTATCCATGCACGTCTTCAATCGCCAGCAGGGAGGGCCGACATGAATATTTTGCTCCATATGCGCTTTCCCGCCGTGATGCCGATCAAGGCGACATGGCGCCGC
This sequence comes from Rhizobium sp. BR 249, assembly GCF_047445895.1. Lineage (NCBI taxonomy): Bacteria > Pseudomonadati > Pseudomonadota > Alphaproteobacteria > Hyphomicrobiales > Rhizobiaceae > Rhizobium > Rhizobium sp. BR 249. The sequence goes on from NZ_JARWKX010000031.1 coordinate 34,483, forward strand.
TAGGGCGCATTTCTTCCTGAAATCCCCTTCTTGATCCATTGTGCGGCTGTTTCAGCCTCGCCCCTTGAACGTCCGGTTCCCATATGTGCTTGCATGCGCCGGGATGGCGCGAAGCCGGGAGCCGGAACGCTGATGTTTCGGAGCAATTTCATGTTTGGCTGGTTCGAACAGCGACTCAATCCCTTTCCGAGCGAGGAGCCCGTGGCGCCCCCGAAAGGTCTCTTTGCCTTCTGCTGGCATTACAGCAAGCCGGCAGCGCCGTGGCTCGGCCTGATGGCCGTGCTGACCTCGCTGATCGCCATCGGCGAAGTGGCGCTCTTCCAGTTCCTCGGCGACATCGTCGACTGGCTGACCAATGCCGATCGCGCCACCTTCCTGCAGACGGAAGGCCACAAGCTGTTCTGGATGGCGGCGCTGGTGCTGGTCGGCCTGCCGCTGGCGGCCGGGCTCGATTCCCTCATCATGCACCAGATGCTGCTCGGCAATTATCCGATGATGGCGCGCTGGCAGATGCACCGCTTCCTGCTGCGCCACAGCATGACCTTCTTCGCCAACGAGTTTGCCGGGCGCGTCGCGACCAAGGTGATGCAGACCTCGCTTGCCGTGCGCGAAACTGTCATGAAGATCCTCGACGTCTTCGTCTACGTCGTCAGCTACTTCCTGACGATGATCATCGTGATCGCGGCGGCCGACTGGCGGCTGATGATCCCGATCCTCGTCTGGCTCGCCGTCTATATCGGCATCGTCTCCTATTTCGTGCCGCGGCTTCGCAAGATCGCGGCGACGCAGGCGGATGCGCGCTCGATGATGACGGGGCGCGTGGTCGACAGCTATACCAACATCGCCACCGTCAAGCTTTTCTCGCATGCGGGCCGTGAGGAGGTCTATGCGAAGGAGGGCATGGACGAGTTCCTGCAGACCGTGCACAAGCAGATGCGCAAGGTGACGCTCTTCCACATCAGCGTCTATCTGAACAACTGCGTCGCGCTCTTCGTCGTCTCGGGCCTGTCGATCTGGTTCTGGCTGAACGGGGCGATCTCGGTCGGCGCGATCGCCATCGCCATCGGTCTTGCCATGCGCGTCAACGGCATGTCGCAATGGATCATGTGGGAAGTCTCGGCGCTGTTCGAGAATATCGGCACGGTCTATGACGGCATGGAGATGATGAGCAAGCAGCACGACATCGTCGACAAGCCGGGAGCGCCGGTCCTGACGGCGAAGAAGGGCGCGATCCACTACGACCGCATCCGCTTCCACTACGGCAAGGGCAAAGGCGTCGTCGACAACCTGTCGCTCGACATCAAGGCGGGCGAGAAGGTGGGTCTGGTCGGCCGTTCCGGCGCCGGCAAGACGACGCTGATGAACCTGCTTTTGCGCTTCTACGACCTGGAGGCCGGCCGCATCACCATTGACGGGCAGGATATTTCAGGCGTTTCGCAGGAGAGCCTGCGTTCGCTGATCGGCGTGGTGACGCAGGATACCTCGCTGCTGCACCGCTCGATCCGCGACAACATCGCCTATGGCCGTCCCGATGCCTCGGATGCCGAGATCATCGAGGCCGCCAAGCGCGCGAATGCCTGGGAGTTCGTCGAAGGACTCGTCGACATGCAGGGCCGCCAGGGGCTCGACGCGCAGGTCGGCGAACGCGGCGTCAAACTGTCGGGCGGCCAGCGGCAGCGCATCGCGATCGCCCGCGTCTTCCTGAAGGACGCGCCGATCCTGGTGCTCGACGAGGCGACCTCGGCGCTCGATTCCGAAGTCGAGGCGGCGATCCAGGAAAACCTCTTCGCCCTGATGGAAGGCAAGACGGTGATCGCGATCGCCCACCGGCTTTCGACGCTGACGGAGATGGACCGGCTGATCGTGCTCGACAAGGGCCGGATCATCGAGGCCGGCTCGCATGGCGAACTGATCGAAAATGGCGGCATCTATGCCGACCTCTGGAACCGCCAGTCCGGCGGCTTCCTCTCCGATCACGCCGAGGAGGCGGAAGAGGCGGCGGAATGAGAAAAGCCCTCCCGGCGCAAACGGGAGGGTTTCTTAACAGTTGAGAACAGTTAGGAACTTATGCTATCTTCCTGACCTCAACGAGGAACTGCATATGGCGACCGTGACAATCTCATTGCCCGACAGCCTCAAGGCTTTTGTCGAAAGCCAGATGGCCAGCAAAGGCTATGGCAATGTCAGCGAATATTTCCGCGGCCTCGTTCGTGACGCGCAGGAGCGCGAAAACGAGGCGCGGCTCGAAGCATTGCTGCTCGAGGGCTTGGCGTCAGGCAATGCCGTGGAGGCAACGCCAGCATTCTGGAGCGATCTCAGAAAAGAAGCCGCGCAGTTGCTGGCCACGCAGAGCAAGAAGAAATCGCCGTGAAGCTTGCCGTCAAGCCGGCCGCTCGGGAAGATATTCTGTCGCAGTTTTCCTATCTTATGGAGCATGGCGGGGAGACCCTCGCTCTGAGGTTCCTGCACGCCGCCGAGCAGTCTTTCACACGTCTTCTGGAGTATCCGAATTCCGGCGCGCCAAAGACATTCGCCAATTCGAATTTGATGAACGTAAGATCGTGGCCCGTTCCCGGTTTCGAGGATATTCGCGCCTATTACATCTTAGAAAATGAAGTGGTTACGGTCTTGCGTGTCCTGCACGGGCGTCGTGACGTTATTGGCATTCTTGGCAGAAGTTGACTCCCACCTGCAATGACGCAACGCTTGTCCGTTGTTTCAAAGGCTGTCGGCCCAGTCGATCACGCGGTCGTGTTCGACGACGACGATGGTGTTGGCGGCTGCGAGCGTGCGCAGCGCCACGATGCGGCGGCGTTCCTCGCTGTCGAGCCAGGCGGCGATGGCTTCGGTGACGATCACGTCGCGCGGCAGCGCCAGGTCGAGCGACAGGGCATCCAGCCTTTCCGCGAGCGGAAGCGGAATATGCGCATCGAGCATTTTCGTTTCCATGGACCCTCTCTCCGATGAAGCGCGATCGTATCGTCAGATTGTGACGGGTTCGGGGGCAATCAATGGCGATGCCGCCGATGTTATCGTTTATTACCAAAATATTAGGTTGCGTCCGCTTTTCATTCCCTTTGCCGCTCCCCGCAATCCGCCTATATCGCTTCCATGTTCCTGCGCCCCATCCTTCGCCTGTTCGAAACCTGGATCGATCCGTTCCGCCCGCGCGCCAATCTCCAGCCGCCGCGCGCAACGTTCGGTTTCATCTGGTTCTATATCGGCCAGGCGAAGATGCCGTTCATCGCCATGCTCATTCTCGGCGGCATATCGGCGGCCATCGAGGCCGCGCTCTTCTGGTTCGTCGGGCGTCTGGTCGATATTCTCGCCAGCACCACGCCCGGGACCGGCTGGAGCGGCCTTCTGGCGGCCCATGGCGGCGAGCTGTTCGGCATGCTCGCCCTCATCGGCGTCGCGCGCTTCGTCGTTGTCTTCCTGATCGCGCTCGTCGACCAGCAGGTGATCACGCCCGGCTTCTATAATCTAGCACGCTGGCAATCCTATCTCCATGTCTCCCGGCAATCATTGTCGTTCTTTCAGAGCGATTTCTCCGGACGCATCGTCACCAAGGTCTGGTCGGCCGGGCAGGCGACGGGCGATCTCGTCACGTCGCTGATGGAGAGCGTCTGGTTCGTCGGCATTTATGCGGTCACGACGCTCGCGCTCGTCGCCCGGCTGGACTTTTCGCTTGCCGCCGTCGTGCTGTTATGGCTCGTCGCCTTCGGCCTGCTTGCCCGCCATTTCGTTCCGCGCATCCGCTATCACTCGCGCGAAACGGCGGAAGCCGGATCGATGCTGAACGGCAGGATGGTCGATTCCTACAGCAACATGCAGACATTGAAGCTCTTTGCCCGCGACGAGGAGAGCGACCGCTACATGCGCCAAGGCTTCGACATCTACCAGGATACGGTGCTGCGCTTCACGCGGTTCATCACCGGGGTGAGAGCTTCCATGGCGCTGCTCTCGGGCCTGATGATCGTGACGATGGCCGGCTTGAGTGTCGATCTCTGGCTGCGCGGCCTCGTCAGCTCCGGCGCTGTGGCCTTCTCGCTGGCACTGGTGCTCCGGCTGAATTTCCTGCTCGGACGGCTGATGACGCAGTTCAACGGCATCATGCGCAATCTCGGCACCATCCAGAACGCCGCCGAGCTGATCTCCCAGCCGCTTGGGCTCGTCGATCGGCCCGATGTCAAGAGCCTGGTGATCCGGCAGCCCGGCATCCGTTTCGACAATGTTTCCTTCCATTACGGCAAGGGCCACCAGCCGGTCGTCGAGAATTTCTCGCTGACCATCCACCCGGGCGAGAAGGTCGGCATCGTCGGCCGTTCGGGCGCCGGCAAATCGACGCTGATGAACCTTTTGCTGCGCCTTTACGACATTCAGGACGGACGCATCCTCGTCGACGGGCAGGATATATCGGCCGTCACGCAGGAATCGCTCCGGATGCAGATCGGCGTCGTCAGCCAGGACACTTCGCTGCTGCATCGTTCGGTGCGCGACAATATTCTGTTCGGGCGGCCGGATGCCGGCGAGGAGCGGCTGATCGAGGCCGCCCGGCGCGCCGAGGCCATCGATTTCATCTCCCGTCTGCAGGATCAGCAGGGGCGCCGGGGTTTCGATGCGCATGTCGGTGAGCGCGGCGTCAAACTGTCGGGCGGGCAGCGGCAGCGGATCGCCATTGCGCGCGTCATGCTGAAGGACGCGCCGATCCTGGTTCTCGACGAAGCGACGTCGGCGCTCGATTCGGAAGTGGAAGAAGCGATCCAGTCCAATCTTCATCGGATCATGGAAGGCAAGACGGTGCTTGCGATCGCCCATCGGCTGTCGACCATCGCCGCGCTCGACCGGCTGATCGTCGTCGACCTCGGCCGGATCATCGAGGAGGGCAGCCACGACGAGCTGCTTCGCCGCGGCGGGCTCTATGCCGAGCTTTGGGCGCGCCAGTCCGGCGGCTTCCTCGCGGCCGACGAGGACCAGAGTTTAAGGGTCGACGACGAATTCCGCCATGAGGCCAAAATGATTTGATCCGAAGCTGTCCTCGATGCGGCGGACCGATTTCAGCCGCAGGGGCGCCTTGCTGAAGATGTGATCGATCGGAATGCCGAAGGGGCCGGCGACGATCGGCCATGTCGCAGGTTCCAGCGACACCGTGCCCAAGCCCTGGCTGCGCATGAGATACTGCATGTCGGGCGCCAGAATCGAGGTGTTGAAATCACCGGCAAGCACCAGCGGTCCCGGCAGGGAAGGGATGACCTCGGCGAGATCTTCGATTTCCAGGCCGTGGAATTCGTCGTAATAGGGCTTGGTCAGGTGCGCGGCGAGAAAATTGACCTTCCGGCCGTCGAAATCGATCGTCGAGATCGTCAGCCGGTTGCGCCAGAGGAGCCCGAGGTTGCGGATCCGGGGCTCGATGAGCGGGCGCTTCGACAGGACGAGCGTATCGCATTGCTCCATGCCGATGCCGCAGCCGACGTAATAGGGATAGGTCTTCAGGAGCCGCGGCAGCTCGGACAGCAGCGGTTCGGCCTCCAGGATGTTGACGACATCGGCGCCCGAGCCGATGACCATATCGGCGATGGCGGGGCCGTTTGCGAAATTATCGTTCTCGATATTGAAAGACAGCAGCCGGAAGAGAGCAGGTTGGCTCTCCTCGACGGCGGGTTCTACGAATTCGCGCGCCATCACGGCGCCATGGACGGCAAGGATGACCGATAGGCCAAGCGTCAGCATCGCGTACCAATGCCGCTTGACGAGAAGGGCCGCGACGGAAGCGGCGGCGGCGGCCACCGCCAGGTGGATCTGGAAGCTGTAAAAAAAGGAAAGCAGATAGAAGTCTTTGACGTAGCGCAGCGAGATGACGGCGAGGACGAGGGTCGTGAGGACGCTGAATACGCAAAAAATCGTGTCTCTCATCCGCTTCGGTCCGGCTTGCTGGCTTGGCTGCGACTGCGCCTATCATGCCGGCTTTTTTGTTGCAATGCAGCATAATGGCAAGCGGGTGTTTGCCGTAAAAAATTCATCGGAAATTTCCCGCGACATTGTGCCCTCATCCCCTTGTCAAGGCTGGACATAATTTGCGATCAAGCTTAGAACGCGCCGGATTGCCGGGGAATCTATGGCCGAATTGTGTCCAGAGAGATTCGTTGGTAGAGGGGGCAGGGCGGAATTCCGCGATAATTGCGCAGAGGATGGTTAAGCCGTGAGCGAACACGAAACGACAAGCGAGGCTTCGACAGAGCCCACTCGCCGTGATTTCCTTTATCTCACCACTGGTATGGCCGGCGCCGTCGGCGCAGCAGCGGTCGCATGGCCGTTCATCGATCAGATGCGTCCGGATGCGTCGACGTTGGCGCTGGCTTCCATCGAAGTCGATGTCGCGAGCCTCGAGCCCGGCATGTCTTTGACGGTGAAGTGGCGCGGCAAGCCGATCTTCATCCGCAACCGCACGGCTGAGGAAGTCAAGGCCGCAGCCGACGTTCCGATGTCGGATCTCAAGGACCCGGTGGCCCGCAATGCAAACCTTCCTGCCGACGCTCAGGCAACGGGCGTCGACCGCTCGGGCGGCGAAGGCAAGGAAAACTGGATCGTCATGATCGGCACCTGCACCCATCTCGGCTGCGTTCCGCTCGGCCAGGCCGGCGAATACAATGGTTGGTTCTGTCCCTGCCATGGCTCGGTCTACGACACGGCCGGCCGCATTCGGAAGGGTCCCGCGCCTCAGAATCTGGCGATCCCGACCTTTTCATTTGTGTCCGATACCAAAATCAAGATCGGTTGAGGGGAGACTGATTCATGAGTGGCCATTCCAGCTACGAACCATCAACCGGCTTCGAGAAATGGGTCGACGCGCGCCTGCCGCTGCCGCGCATGATCTATGACAGCTTCGTGGCATATCCGGTTCCGAGAAACCTGAACTATGCCTATACTTTCGGCGCCATGCTTTCCGTCATGCTGGTCGTGCAGATCCTGACGGGCATTGTGCTCGCCATGCATTACGCCGCAGATACGATGATCGCCTTCAACTCCGTTGAAAAGATCATGCGCGACGTCAATCACGGCTGGCTGCTGCGCTACATGCACGCCAACGGCGCATCCTTCTTCTTCGTCGCCGTCTACCTGCACATCGCCCGTGGCCTCTATTACGGTTCCTACAAGGCGCCGCGCGAAATCCTCTGGATCCTCGGCGTTGTCATCTACCTGCTGATGATGGCGACCGGCTTCATGGGCTACGTCCTTCCCTGGGGGCAGATGTCCTTCTGGGGCGCGACCGTCATCACCGGCTTCTTCTCGGCCTTCCCGATGATCGGCGAATCGCTCCAGCAGTTCCTGCTCGGCGGCTTTGCCGTCGAACAGCCGACGCTGAACCGCTTCTTCTCGCTGCACTACCTGCTGCCCTTCATGATCGCCGGCGTCGTCGTGCTGCACATCTGGGCGCTGCACGTCACCGGCCAGACGAACCCGACGGGCGTCGAGGTCAAGACGAAGACGGACACGGTGCGCTTCACGCCCTATGCGACGATGAAGGATGCGCTCGGCGTCTCGGTCTTCCTGCTGGTCTATGCCTATTTCGTCTTCTACATGCCGAACTTCCTCGGCCATGCCGACAACTACATCCCGGCCGACCCGTTGAAGACGCCGGCCCACATCGTTCCGGAATGGTACTTCCTGCCGTTCTACGCGATGCTGCGTTCGATCACCTTCAACATCGGCCCGATCGACTCCAAGCTCGGCGGCGTGCTCGTCATGTTCGGCGCGATCATCGTGCTGTTCTTCCTGCCCTGGCTCGATACTTCCAAGGTTCGCTCCGCGGTCTACCGTCCCTGGTACAAGCTGTTCTATTGGCTGTTCGTGATCAACGCGATCATCCTCGGCTGGCTCGGCTCTCAGCCGGCGGAAGGGAGCTTCGTCATCATCTCGCAGATCTGCACGCTCCTCTACTTCGCCTTCTTCCTGGTTGCCATGCCGGTGCTCGGCCTCGTAGAGACGCCGCGCCGCATCCCGAACTCGATCACCGAAGCGGTGCTCGAGAAGCGCACCAAGACAGCTGCCGCCAGTGCAGCGGCCAATGCGTAAGCGCGCGACGGAAGGGAACAGAAACATGAAAACGCTTGTTGCAAGCATTCTCTCGCTCGCTCTCGTGGCCGGTCTCAGCAGCGCTGTCCTGGCCGAGGAGGCGCCCGCCGAAGGTGCGGCTCCGGCTCATCACGCGGAAGGCGAGACGCCGCATTATCCGCTGAAGCATCCGAAGGAGGAGGAGTGGTCTTTCGCCGGTCCGTTCGGCCATTACGACAAGGGCCAGCTCCAGCGCGGCCTCAAGGTCTACACGGAGGTCTGTGCGGCCTGTCACTCGATGAAGCTCGTGCCTTTCCGCATGCTCGGCGAACTCGGCTATTCCGACGCGCAGGTGAAGGCCTTCGCTGCGAATTACGAGGTCCAAGACGGTCCCAACGCCAGCGGCGAGATGTTTACCCGCAAGGCGGTGCCTTCCGATTACTTCCCGTCGCCTTTCCCGAATGCCGAAGCCGCGGCTGCGTCCAACAATGGCGCGGCTCCGCCCGATTTCTCGCTGATCGCCAAGGCTCGCGCCGTCACCCGCGGCTTCCCGCAATTCGTTTTCGACATCTTCACCCAGTATCAGGAAGGCGGCCCGGATTATATCCATGCACTGCTGACCGGGTATGAAGAGCCGCCGGCGGGTTTCCAGGTGCCGCAGGGTGGACATTATAACCCTTATTTCAATGCTGCCGCCGTCCTCGCCATGCCGAAGCCGCTCTCCGATGGTCAGGTGACCTATGACGATGGCGCGCCGGCGACCGTCGACCAGTATTCCAGGGATGTTTCCGCCTTCCTGATGTGGGCTGCCGAGCCGCATCTCGAAGAGCGCAAGCGCACCGGCTTCATGGTCATGGTCTTCCTGGCGATCTTCAGCATTCTGATCTATCTGACGAAGCGCTCGGTCTACGCCAACAAGGAACATTGAGCGTTTCTTGCCTGAATTCGAAAGGCGGCTTGCGAGCCGCCTTTTTTGTGCCTGCCGCTCTGCATTGATGCCAGCCGGCAATCCCTTCGGAAAACCGCTTACACTTTTCGGCTTCATGATCTAGGGTGCGGGCCGTTTCTTGCCCTCGCAGAATATGGACTTTCCATGAACAATACGCTTTCGGAGCTCGCCGCCAGCATCCGCTCCATTCCCGACTATCCCAAGCCCGGCATCATTTTCCGCGACATCACCACGCTGCTCGGCAACCCCCGCGCTTTCCGCCGGGCGGTCGACGAACTCGTGCAGCCCTATGCGGGCACGAAGATCGACAAAATCGCCGGCATGGAGGCCCGCGGCTTCATTCTCGGCGGTGCGGTGGCGCACCAGCTTTCCTCGGGCTTCGTTCCGATCCGCAAGAAAGGCAAGCTGCCGCATGACACCGTGCGTATCGCCTACAGCCTGGAATATGGCGTCGACGAGATGGAGATGCACCGCGATGCGGTCGAGCCCGGCGAGAAGGTGATCCTGGTCGACGATCTGATCGCCACCGGCGGCACGGCCGTGGGGGCGACGCAGCTTCTGCGCCAGATGGGCGCGGAGGTTGTCGGCGCCTGCTTCGTCATCGACCTGCCTGACCTTGGCGGCCGCAGGAAGCTGGAAGAACTCGGCGTCAACGTGCACACGCTGGTCGAATTCTCCGGGCACTGAGCCTGTATTCCGACGGCGTCAGTCGAATTCCAGCACACCGCTTTCGAAGCGCATGACGGGATCGCCGTTCTGATTGACGCCTTCGCAGAGAATGGTGTTGAGGTGCCAGCCCGGCCGCGACGTGAGCGGCCGGCTGGAGAGAAGGGTGACGGAATAGGTCACGACGTCGCCTGCAAAGACCGGCCGCAGCCATTGCAGCTTCTGAAAGCCGGGCGAGGGGCCGAGGTTCGGCGCCGTCAGGCCTCTTTCCCCAAGCGCGATGCTTTGCTTTTTCCAGAAGGCGAGGAAGGTCCGCATCCAGGCGGCCGTGGTGTGCCAGCCCGAGGCGCAGAGGCCGCCGAAAAGGGTGTCTTTCGCGGCTTCCTTGTCGATATGAAAACGCTGCGGATCGTAGCGTCTGGCAAAGCGGATGATGTCTTCCTCGGTAAAGGCATAGCTGCCGATCTCGGCCTTCTCGCCGAAAGGGTACAGTTCGGACATTCTCATGCCGGCAGCTCCGAGCTCATGCTGGTGTCCTGCTGAGGGCGCATGCGGATCATGATCGAGTTCTCCGAGAGGCAGACGAGTTCGCCGCGCTGGTTTTCCACCGCATGGCGGAACTTGACGATGCCCATGCCCTGGCGCGAGCGCATCGGCCGGGCTTCGAGAACGCTCGAATGGCCCTGCAGCGTATCGCCTGCGAGCACCGGCTTTCGCCATTCCATCAGATCGATGCCCGGCGCGCCCTCGCAGAGCGCATTCAGCACGTAGCTGTCGGCCATCATGCGCATCAGCATCGCTGAGGTATGCCAGCCTGAGGCGGCAAGTCCGCCGAGAATGCTGGCGCGGCCGGCAGCCTCGTCGAGATGCATCGGCTGCGGATCGAACTCGCTGGCGAACTCGATGATTTCTTCGGCGAGCACCAGCTTGGGGCCGAGGAGGAAACGGCGTCCGGGCTCGAAATCCTCGAAAGACAGCTTTTCTGCCGACATTTTCTCCTCCGCCATATGCAGCGCCTGGAACAGGATGTTCTCAGGCCGCTCGGCCTAAAATCTAAATCCTGTTCTACATTAAAGAGTTAGAGCATGATGTTATCCGAAAACCGCTTACGCTTTTCGGCATCATGCTCTAGTGCTTACAATAGCATTCGCGCGGGCTCAATGATTCCGGGGAGATAAACCGGCATGACGGAACTGAGGTCGATACTTGACGAGGCGGCGCGGCAGGGGCTGATTTCGCCGGAGGCGGGCGGGCGGCTTTTGCCGTTCCTTGCCGAGCGCGGCGTGGCCGTCGCCGGGGTGCCGCCGGCAGCCGCCGCCGAGGGGCAGGCATGGTCGGATACGGAGACGCCGCGTTTCGTGCGGGGCTTCCATGACGTGCTGATCACCATCGGCGTTATCGTCGCGCTCGTCGGCCTCTGGGGGCTGGCGCCGCTTTACGCCGTGCCGGTGGCAATCATCGTGCTTTCGGAAATTCTGGTGCGCCGCCAGCGGCTCGCCCTGCCGGCGGTCAGCCTGGCGATCGCGCTGTTCTGCTGGATATTTTTCCTGATGTCCCGCGTTTTCACGCCTTGGACCTCCGAAATCGGGGCGGATCTGACACAGTTCGTCGCCGGCTTTCCGATCATTCTCGGCGTTTACTATGCCCGCTATCGCGTGCCGTTGTCGCTGGCGCTCACTATTATGTCGACGCTTGCCTTGGTGCTCACGCTGCTTTTGCGCCTGGTGCAATGGCTAAGCGGCAATCCCGCCTTTTTCGTCGATCATCTCGGCGTGCTGGCCGCGGTCGCTTTCGTCTGCGCGCTCGGCCTCTTCGCGACGGCGCTTTATTTCGACCTCGGCGACCGGCTACGGCGGACGACGCGTTCGGATATCGCGTTCTGGCTGCATCTCGGTGCGGCGCCGGCGCTGCTCTACAGCACCGTCTCCCTGCTGTCGTTCGGGGAAGGCGGTCGTATCTTCGACTTGGCGAACATGTCGGCCCGGACGCCCGTGGTCGTCGCGACCGTGGCGGCGCTGATGCTGATCGGCCTCGTCATCGATCGCCGCGCCTTCGTCACTTCGGGGCTGCTGTCGCTCGGCGTTGCGATCTTCAGCGTCGTCCGGAAGGGAAATGCGACTGTCGATACCTACATCTTCACGACGCTGATCGTCGTCGGCGCGATCGTGCTCATTATCGGAACGGGCTGGATGCCGCTGCGTCGGCTGGTGCTCAGGGCACTGCCTTCGGCAATCGCGAACAGGCTGCCGCCCGGTTGAGGCGGCAGCCAACTTCGATCAGGTGTTGAAGCGGAAGTGGATGACGTCTCCGTCCTGGACGACGTATTCCTTGCCTTCGTCGCGCGCCTTGCCGGCATCTTTCGCGCCGACTTCGCCGTTGAATTTGATGTAATCGTCATAGGCGATGGTGTTGGCGCGGATGAAGCCCCGCTCGAAATCCGAATGGATGACGCCGGCGGCCTGCGGGGCCTTGGTGCCGCGCTCGATCGTCCAGGCGCGCGTTTCCTTCGGACCGACGGTGAAATAGGTGATGAGGTGCAGCAGCTTGTAGCCGGCGCGGATCAGCCGGTCGAGACCGGCCTCATCGAGATCGAGGGCGGAGAGGAATTCCTTGGCTTCCTCTTCGGCAAGCTGGGCGACCTCAGCTTCGATCGCCGCCGAGATGATGACGGTTTCGGCACCCTGTTCCTTTGCCATGGCGGCGACGGCGGCGGTGAATTCGTTGCCGGTCGAGGCATCGCCTTCGGCGACGTTGCAGACGTAGAGCACCGGATGCGAGGTAAGCAGGTTGAGGCCCTTGAGGATGGCAATCTCCTCGGCATCGAGCTTCGACAACAGCGTGCGCACCGGCTTGCCTTCGTTGAGCAGCTTCAGCGAGGCTTCCATGATCGGCAGCATTGCCATGGAATCCTTGTCTTTGCTGGTGGCGCGCTTGCGCGCCTGCTCGGTGCGGCGTTCCAGGCTCTCGAGATCGGCGAGCATCAACTCGGTCTCGATCGTTTCGGCGTCGGCGACCGGGTTGATGCGGCCCTCGACGTGGGTGATGTCGCTGTCTTCGAAGCAGCGCAGCACATGCACGATGGCATCGACTTCGCGGATATTGGCGAGGAACTGGTTGCCGAGGCCTTCACCCTTCGAGGCGCCGCGCACCAGGCCGGCAATGTCGACGAAGGAGATGCGGGTCGGGATCAGTTCCTTGGACTTGGCGATGTCGGCCAGCTTGCGCATGCGCGGATCGGGCACGGCGACTTCGCCGGTGTTCGGCTCGATGGTGCAGAAGGGGTAGTTCGCCGCCTGTGCAGCCGCCGTTTTGGTGAGCGCGTTGAAGAGGGTCGATTTGCCGACGTTCGGCAGACCGACGATGCCGCATTTGAAGCCCATGGCTTGATGTCCGTGTTTGTGAAAACTTTGCCCCTGCCTATGGGGGAACACCTTTCCCCGGTCAAGGGTCCATGAAATTAAAGCTCCATTGAAAGTAAGGCAAAACTGCCTTACTTTCAATGGAGGCAGGAGTGGTGTGATGGTCAGGCTCAAGGTTACGGCGAAAGGTCAGGTGACCCTCAAGAAAGAGGTTCTCGACCATCTCGGGATAGCGCCCGGTGATGAGATCGAGATCGATCTCCTGCCGAGGGCCAGTGGAAATATCCATGCGATCAAATCGACGGTGCCTATCGAGCGTCTGTTCGGCATGTTTTCTCATAAGGCCGACAGAGCCTATTCTATCGACGAGATAAATGAAGTGATCGAGGCTGGATGGGCTGGCGAGGATAAGGTTTGAAGGTCGTCGTCGATACGAACATTCTCGTGCGGATGTTCACGCGCGACCATCCTGTCGAAAGTCCGAAGGCAGAAGAGTTCCTCCGGTCCTACCGGATCGTTGTGCCGAACCAAACGCTTTGTGAATTGGCCTGGGTTCTTCGACGGCTCTATAAATTCGACGCAGCTGAGGTGAAGCAGGCGCTGACGTATCTCGCAGAGGCGGAGACGGTTACGCTCGATCGTGCCGCTGTTGCGAGCGGTCTTTTATTCCTGGAGGCCGGCGGCGATTTCGCGGATGGCATCATTGCGCTCGAAGGCGAAAGACTTGGCGGAGAAAGTTTTGCGACATTCGACAGGAAAGCCGCTGCCATTCTTCGAAAAGCCGGCCAGAATTGCCTCCTGCTCTCCGTTGACTGATATTTACGTCATTGAACTGCCGTGCTGACGGTGCAATATAGTCCGGCGGATGTTTCTTCCGCCTTTTCATGTCATCAACGGGTGGATTTTCCGATGAGTGACAATGACGTTGCCCTGAAACCGAAGACCAAGGTGAAGCCGAAGCTGGACAGGCCGAAGCTCTACAAGGTCATTCTCGTCAACGACGATTATACGCCGCGCGAATTCGTCATCGTGATCCTGAAGGTCGTTTTCCGCATGAGCGAGGAGACCGGCTATCGGGTGATGATAACGGCGCACAAGCTCGGCTCCTGCGTGGTCATCGTCTGCGCCAGGGATATTGCCGAGACCAAGGCCAAGGAGGGCATCGACCTTGCCAAGGAGATGGGCTTTCCGCTGATGTTCACCACCGAGCCTGAGGAATAGCTGGGTTCAGGGCCGGCGGATCTGATAGCCCGTCTTGTCCTGCAGGAAGCCGCAATTCTCGTAGAAGCGCAGCGTCGCCGGGTTCTTGGAGCCGGTCAGCAGCATCACCTTGTAGCAGCCGGCCTTCCAGGCCTCGGTCACGGCATGGTCGATGACGGCGCCGGCGTAGCCGTGCCGGCGATGATCGGCATGGGTGACGACGTTTTCGATGAGCGCGTAGGAGGCTGCATTCCGCGTCAGATTTGGGACGACGATCAGCGTGGCGGTCGCAGCCGCGAAACCGCCGGCAAAGCCGATGAACAGGGTCATGCCGGGCTGAGCGAGAATGGCGGAGAAGCGCTCCTCGGCCACGGTCTTGTCAAGGACCGGATCGGCCGGGTTCAGATGTTCGTAGAGGGTGGCCAATCCCGGGAAATCGCCGGCGGCGGCCGGACGGATGGTAAAATCCTGGTCCGGCATCCGGCTCATTCTCCCTTGTTGCCGAACATCTTCTTCAGCATCTCGGCCATCGGGCCGGTGGTTGGCAGCTTCGGCTGATTGCTGTTGCGGGCCTGGCGGATATGCGACTGGCCTGCCGGTTTCTTGTCGCTATCCTTGCTTTCTTTTCGCGGCTTCTCTTCCTCGGCCTTGCCGCCGAGCGCCAGGGCGATCTTGTTCATCAGCTGCGAATCCTCGTTTCGCACCAGCATATCGGCATTGTCGGCGAGCGTATCGAGAAGCGGCTCCACCCAGGCCCTGTCGGCCTTGGCGAAATCGCCGAGCACGTGGTTCTGCACCATTTCCTTGACGCCGGGATGGCCGATGCCGAGGCGCAGCCGCCGGTATTCCTTGCCGCAATGGGCGTCCAGCGATTTGATGCCGTTGTGGCCGCCATGGCCGCCGCCGGTCTTCAAGCGCGCCTTGCCCTGGGGAAGGTCGAGTTCGTCGTAGATCGCGACGAGGTCGGCGGGCTGGAGTTTGTAGAAGCGCATTGCCTCGCCGACGGCCTCGCCCGAGAGGTTCATATAGGTCTGCGGCTTGATCAGCAGCACCTTTTCGCCACCAAGTTCGCCCTCGGCGATCTCGGCCTTGAACTTCTTCGACCAGGGCGAGAAGCTGTGACGGCGATGAATGGCGTCGACGGCCATGAAGCCGATATTGTGGCGGTTGCCGGCGTATTTGCCGCCGGGATTGCCGAGACCCGCGATGATCAGCATGGCCTGTCGTCCTCGCTTAAGCTTTTCCGACGTTCACCACCCGGAAACGGGAGCAAAGTCAAGCGGAAAGGGCAATGACGTACCGAGCGGCATCAATCCGACAGGTTCATGCCGTATTTCTGGAAGATCTGCTTCTGGTCGCCGTCGGCAATCAGTTTGTTGAGCGCCGCCTGCATCTTGGCGAGCAGATCGTCCGGAAAACTTTTCTCGCAGGCGATCCCCATCGGCTGGGCGGAGAGCACGGTCACCAACTCCACCGGCTGGTCGGCCTTCAGCTTGTCGAAATAGAGTTCGGAGATCGGCATCATGTCGATGCGCGCGCTCAGGAGCTTGCGCAGCGTCGCGTTGAAGTCGCTGGCGACATCGAGCTTGGGGAAGCCCTTCTCCTTCAGGATCGTCTCGGTATAGTCCTCGCGCTGCGTGCCGACCGTATATTTCTTCGCCTCTTCCAGATTGGCGGCGGTGACGCCGGAGCCCTTGCGGGTGATCAGGATGTTGCGGTCGATGAGCAGCGGCTCGACCCATTTGAACAGCGGGTCGCGCGCGCTGTTGTGAGCGGTGGCGAAGACGCAGGTCATCGGCACCGTGCGGGCAAGGCTGAAAGCGCGCGCCCAGGGCATGACCTCGATCGTGTAGTCGACGCCGATTGCGGCCATGACCTTTTCGACCTGTTCGACCGTCGCGCCCTTGATCTCCTTGCCTTCACGATAGTTGAAGGGGGCGTAGTCCTCGGTGGTGAAAGCCACGGTTTGCGCATGGGCGGCGCAGGGCAGCGCCAGGCAGGCGAGAAGCAGGAGCTTTTTCATCGGATCATCTCCTTGGTTCTTCGATCACGAGGCGCGGGCGACGTCGGACTGCGACCCCACCAGTTCCTCGATGAGCTTGGCTGCATGCTGCGGGCGATGGAAGAGGTAGCCCTGGCCGTAGTCAAGCCCCATCTGGTGGAGCGTGCGGCATTCCTCTTCGGTCTCGATGCCCTCGGCGATGACGGTGCAGTTCATCTTGTGCGAGAGCGTGGTGATGCCTTCGATCAGCATGCGGCTCTTCTGGCGCACATCGTCGTCGCCGTCGTTGATCGCACGGGTGAAGGACTGGTCGATCTTGATGATGTCGACCGGGAAACGGTTGAGGTAGCTCAGCGACGAGTAGCCGGTGCCGAAATCGTCGAGCGCGATGCGGCAGCCGAAGCGGCGCAGTTCGGTGACGATCATGCGGATCTGCGGATTGTCGTGCATCAGCACCGCTTCGGTGATTTCGACGACGATGCGTTCGGCGCGGATGCCGTGGCGGCCGACGATGGCGGCAAGGCGGGCCGGCAGCGCCGGCTCGAACTGCAGCGGCGAGAAATTGATGGCGAGATAGGTATCCTGCATCCCCGGTATGCGGGAAATCTTCGCCAGGTTGGCGATCGCCTTTTCCATGATGACGTTGCCGACGCGGACGATCTTTGCCGTCTCCTCGGCGACGTTGATGATCTCGGCCGGCGGCATCAGGCCTTTTTGCGGATGGTTGAGGCGCATCAGCGCCTCGAAGCCGGCAATGCCGCGGCCGTTCAGGTTGACGATCGGCTGCAGGAAGGCCTCGAACCAGTTCTCGGCGAGGCCGGCTTCGATATTGGCCTCGATCTCGGCGCGGCTGCGGGCGCGGTCGAGCATGGCGTTGTCGAAGAGCTGCGAGCCGTTCTTGCCGTCGCGTTTCTTGGCGTACATCGCCATGTCGGATTTCTGCAGCAGCTCGGCGGCTGTCGTGGCGTGGCTGGGATAGACGGCGATGCCGATCGAAGCGCTCAGGTGCATGTCGGGGCCGAAGGGCGTGTCGAAGATCGAGGCGATCTGCTCGCACATCATCCTGGCGCGCTTCTCGGCGTCCTTGGCCGGCAGCAGGATGGCGAATTCGTCGCCGCCGAGGCGGGCGGCCTCGTCGGAGGGCGCAAGATGCGTCTTAAGGCGCTCGACGAGCTCGATCAGCGCCATGTCGCCGGCGGCATGGCCCATATTGTCGTTGATCCACTTGAAGCGGTCGAGATCGACGAAGAGGCAGGCGAGCTCATGTCCGGCGGCGTCGGCGGCGGCAATCTTGCTGTCGAGGACGGCTTCGAAGCCCTGGCGGTTGAGCAGCCCGGTCAGGTGGTCGGTGATCGCCTGGCGATGATTGCGGTCCTCGGAGGCCTTGAGCTCGGTCACATCGGTCATGACGGACAGCGAGAGACGGTCTTGAGCGCCGGCTTCCGCTTCCGATTCCATGATGAGCACGTCCATGATGCGGCCGTCCATGCAGACGAACTTGACGGTGACGGCCATGCCGTTTTCCGCCTCGCGGCGCTTGACGAACCTGTCGCGGGTGTTGGGGGTGACGAGGTTGGCGAAGTTGCGGCCGATGACGGAGGCGCGGTGATAACCCGTGGCGAAAAGCCAGTAGTCGCTGACGGCGGTGATGCGGTCTTCCTCGTCGAGCGAGAAGAGCATGGCAGGCGTCAGATTGTAGATGTCGGTGGCGCGGCGATGGGCGAACTTCAGCTCCTTCTCCTCGCTTTCGAGCTTGGTCTGCATCTCGTTGAAGCTGCGGGCGAGTCGTCCCATCTCATCGTTCGACTGCCAATCGACGTGATGACGGGAGCCGAGCTGGCGGGTGGCCTCGATTGCGGCCGTCAGCCGCATCAGCGGCTGGATGACGAAGATGCGGTTGCCGATCAGCGCCGTACCGAAAACGGTCAATACCGCGAAGATGAAGATCGAGATGAAGACGACCTCTTCCTGCTTCAGGCCGGAAAACAGGCCGAGGGCGGGATAATAGACGCTGATGCTGCCGAGGTTCTTCGGGCCGTCGACGGTATTGTAGATGATGGCGCGCGAGACCTGCACAAGCTTGCCGTCGAAGGAGCGCGGAATGGTGGATTGGCTGACGTCGAGCTGGCCCGACTGGTCGCGCACTTCAACCTTGACGATTGCGCCCTGGGAAACGACCGTCGCGCTGATCTGGGTCACGCTGTCCTCATCGAGGTCCCAGAGGGGCTTGGCCAGCGCCTGAGCATTGGCGACAAGAAGAACGGAGATATGGTCTCGTATTTCCTTGTCGGCCCGTTCGGAGGAAAGAAACAGGAAGAGAACAAAGAGGGGGGCGACGAAGACGAGCAGCGCTCCGCACACTATCGCAAAAAATCTGTTCTCAACGGAATTGTTCATTGGTTCCGTCTACTCCCCCTGGACCGGCCCTGTTTGCTGTCGCGCTTTAGGACGGGCTTCTTCGCAGCTGACGGAGCATGCTTTCACAAATTTCTTAAATGTTGCTGAAACGGCAACCATTCCGGGCAATGAAAAGGCCCGCTTTCCCAGTGAACTAGGGCTAGTTCACGGGAAAGCGGGCCATATGCTTTACAAATTGGTCGAAGCGATCAGGCTTCGGATTCGCCTTCCGCGGCGCTCTCGTCGATGCCAGCAGCCGGAGCGACGATGGTCGCGATCGTGAAGTCACGGTCGATGACCGGGGTGACGCCCTTCGGCAGAGAGACTTCCGAAATGTGGATGCTGTCGCCGATCTTCTTGCCGCTGAGGTCGATGTTGAAGAATTCCGGGATCGCATCGGCCGGGCAGTGAACTTCGACTTCGTGACGGACGATGTTCAGGACGCCGCCGACCTTGAGGCCCGGGGACTTCGCTTCGTTGACGAAGTGAACCGGGATTTCGACGGTCACCTGGGTGTTGCCGGAGACGCGCAAGAAATCGACATGCAGCGTGAAGTCGCGGACCGGATCGAGCTGATAGTCCTTCGGCAGAACCTTGTACTTCTTGCCGTCGACTTCGATGGTCGCTACGGTGGTCATGAAGCCACCGGCGTGAATGCGCTTCGTCACCTCATTGGTGTTGATAGCGATGGCAATGGGGGCCTGCTTGTCACCATAGATGACAGCGGGAATCAAACCGTTGCGGCGAAGTTCACGGGCGGACCCCTTACCAACCCGTTCGCGCGCCTCGGCCTTGAGCTCGTAAGTTTCCTGGCTCATGGCTTTTCCTTTCGAGGTTATTTGGAGAGTTCGGCGGCGGGCAAAAGCCTTTTGCCATCGAACCGGAGGCGGGTTTCCCCATCCTCATCCGCGTTGCCTCCAAGGGTGTCTACGCGGACCGGTGGCCTATATTATAAGTCGGTCGGAAACGCAAGTTGCCGATTGCGGCGCTTTTTCGGCGATATACAGCCTTTCGCCAAGGCGCTCAATCATGCGGGCCGGTCAACCTGGCGAGATCGCATTCGCCTGCCGCCTCAATGAGAAAACCTTGAAATCACGCGCGATCTGCGCCTGTTCAAAGGCAAAATTGCCAGTGCTTATCGCCACTTGGCTTGACATCCGCACGCTTCGCATCTTTGGATGGCCGCAATCAAAAAGCGGCTGAGGAGAAAACCAGACTATGCGTCTCAAACTTGTCACGGCAACGAGCATGCTTGCCCTTTGCCTTTTCACCGCGGCCGAGGGCGCGGAGATCAATCAGGACGGCGCCAAAACGGTCAAGGAGACCTTGACGAAGCTGCTTCCGGAGGACTGGGCGAAGAGCGGCTTCATTACCGTCAACCCGGCCGGCACGCGCTATGAGGTCATCTACGATCTGGCGAAGCTGCTTGCCAAGACCGATCCGGCGACCTTCACCATCAAAGGGCTGACACCGTTCTCGATGTTCGCCACGCCGCTCGACAGCGGGCTCTGGAACGTCGAAGGCGACAACAAGTTCAACGTCTCCGGCCATTTCAAAGGCCCGGATCAGAAGCCCACGGATTTCACCTATTCCATCGCTTCGCTTGTTTATACCGGCGTCTTCGACCCGGCGATCAGCTATCTGCGTTCCGGCACCTTCGCGGCCAAGGACATCAAGATGTCCAGCAAGTCCGAAACCGAGGAGGTTCATGCCACCATCGCCAGCATGGACCAGAAGCTGAGTTCGGCGGATAGTGCCGGCGGCAACGGACGTGTCGATTTTGCCGGCACCGGTTCGATGTCCGATTTCGTCGAGCAGGTTTCCGGCCTGCAGATGCCGCCCGTCGAATTCCGTGCCGGTTCGATCGATTTCGAGGCGAAGGTGAACGGCCTGCCGGCAAAGCAGCTTCGCGACATGGTCTTCTTCGTGCTCGATCATCTCGACGAGAAGGAATTGAGCCCGGAAGACAGCGCCAAGATAAAGGGAATAGTGAAGGAAGCCTTCCCGCTTCTGACCTTGTTCAGCGAGACGATCGGGGTCCACGATCTGACGATCAGCAGCGAGATGGGCAAGGGCGGCGCCAAGGCATTCGGCTATAACCTCGCCATCGACGGGCCGAGCGATGCCATGCGTTTCGGCTTCGGCTTGAACGCGCAGGAGATCAGCCTCGACACGCCGCTGATGCCGGCAAATTATGCGAGCTTCATGCCGACCAACTTCGATTTCCAGCTCGCCGTTCCGAATCTGGATTTCGCAAGCCTGGGCGACGCCCTCATGGCGGTGGATTTCAACGCCGAGGCGCCGGAAAAGAGCGGCGAGGAGATGGCGAAGAAACTCTTCCGCGACGGCCGGCTTGCCGTCGAGTTTCCCAAGATCAGCGCCAAGTCCGATGTCTATGACATCGACATGTCGGGCAAGATCGAGGGCCGGGTCGACACCGAGAAGGACTATTCGATGGAGGCGACGATCCTTGCCCGCGATCTCGACAAGACGATCGCGTCGATTCAGGAGCTTGCCAAGACGGATCCCGATCTCAACCAGGTCTCTTTCGGCATCATGATGGTGAAAGGCTTCGCCAAGACCGATCCCGACGGCCGTTCGCGCTGGGACATCAGCATCAGTCGCGATGGCGCGATCACTGTCAACGGCCAGGTGGTCAAGGGACCGGATGGTCCGGATCAGGATCGGGGGCTGGAGCCGGAGACGGAGCAGGAACCGGATGAAGGTCAGGACGCTGTCCCTGCGCCGCCGCAGCAGCCTTGAACGTTCTCAATTGGAATCAAAGATGAGGAGGCCGGCCCTGTGCCGGCCTTCAGGCTGCTGACAAACCGCTGCAAATCCCGCGACGTCATCCTCGGCCTTGTGCCGAGGATCTGCTTCGGCCGATTAAATGGCTGAAAAAAACGCTTTTGCGTCAAATAATTGCAGTGGTCAGGTGCTCGGCACGAGGCCGAGCATGACGGAGAAGACGGTTTTAATCGAAGAGGCTGGAGACGGACTCTTCCTGGGCGGTTCGGCTGATGGCTTCGCCGATCAGCGGCGCCGTCGTCACGACGCGGATATTGTGCGCTGAGAGCACCGCCGTCGTCGGCTGGATCGAGTCGGTAATCACGAGTTCGCGCAGCTTCGAGGAGGTGACGCGAGTGACCGCGCCGCCGGAAAGAACGCCGTGGGTGATATAGGCGGTGACGCTGGCGGCGCCCTGGGCGAGCAGGGCATCGGCCGCGTTGCAGAGCGTGCCGCCGGAATCGACGATGTCGTCGATCAGCAGGCAGTCCTTGCCGGTGACGTCGCCGATGATGTTCATGACTTCGGATTCACCCGGCCGATCGCGACGCTTGTCGACGATGGCCAGCAGACAGTCCAGCCGTTTGGCGAGCGCGCGGGCGCGCACCACGCCGCCGACGTCGGGCGAGACGACCATGACGTTGCTGAGGTCATAATGGCTCTTGATGTCGCGCGTCAGCACGGGCAGGGCGAAGAGGTTGTCCGTGGGGATATCGAAGAAGCCCTGGATCTGCCCGGCATGGAGATCGAGCGTCATGACGCGGTCGGCCCCGGCTTCGGTAATCAGGTTTGCGACCAGCTTGGCGGAGATCGGCGTGCGACCGGATGCGCGGCGGTCCTGACGGGCGTAGCCGAAATAGGGAAGGACGGCGGTGATGCGGCGTGCCGACGAACGACGCATGGCGTCGATCATGATCAGCAGTTCCATCAGATGGTCGTTGGCGGGAAATGCCGTGGGCTGCACGAGGAAAACGTCCTCGCCGCGCACGTTCTCCTGGATTTCCACGAAGATTTCCTGGTCGGCAAACCTTCGAACACTGGCTCTCCCCAAGGGAACATTGAGATAGTTGCAGATCGCTTCGGCGAGTTGCCGGTTCGAATTGCCTGCGAAAACCTTCATTTTGGTCCGCCTGTTATGCGCTGATAGCCGCGCTTTTTAGTCAGCTTCCCTGTGAATGCAAGGGCAAAGGCGTCACAGGCTTTGATATTTGCAAAAAGTTTGTGACTAACCGCCCTGCGACTGCCGCCAGGAGGTGAATTCCGCGATGGTTTTCGAGCCGATCTGCTGCATCACCGAGGCCGGAACGCCCGCCCAGGGATCGGCCGCGGCCGTCGGCACGCTTTCCTGGCCCTGGATGCGGTGTAGGCGCCCCCCGCCATTGTCGAGAATATCCCAGACATAGACGACCGTGACCTTGCCGTCGTCGCTGAAGGCGGAGAGATAGCCTTTGAGGATGTAGTCGCTGCTCGCGTCGTTCGAGCTCTTGATGGAGAGGCCGTGCGCGCGAGCCTCGGAGCCGAGCTGGCGCGAAAGCGGCGTCACCGCCTGAACCGGCGCGCCGATGATCGGCAGGAAGCGGACGGTATTGCCGCGGGCGGACGAGGGGCCGGGGTTGAGGGCGGCAGTCTGCCGAGGCTGTTGCGTCTCGGCCGCCGGAGCGGCAGGTTCTTCGCCGCTTGACGGCGGCGGCAGCGATTGCCCCTCGATCGGGGCGGAGGCGGCGGGCGAGGAATCGTTGCGCGACAAAGCGTCGGCCTGCTCCTGCATCGTCGTCGGGGGTGCGCCGGAACCGGGCCGATAGGCGCGCTGTGTTTGGTCGTAGGCCGGGTGATAGCCGCCCTGCCGCGTATTTGCGGCGAAGGCCGGCTGGCGGGTGCCTGCCAGGCTCTCGGCCTCGCTCTGCGTGACCGGGCTCGATGGCGCACTCGCCGAGGAATCGCCGATGTCGACCATCGGCGTCAGCGCATCGGTGGTGTTGCAGGCGGTCAGCTGAGCCATGACGAAGAGGAGCGTGGGCACAATCGCAGCTCGCGTCATCCCTTGATCCGTCCTTCCCACATTCACGTCAGCCCCGCCTGGATTTATGCGGGCGGGGATGGTCCTCTGTCAATTCCCGGATTCTCACCGGTCGATTCCAGCCGGTCAGAGGCCGATGAAATCGAGCGGGTGGCGGGAAAGCGTGCGCGGCGCATCCGCCGTCGTCAGATAGGTCTGGCCGAGCGTCATTGCCGTGCCCGTGTCGGAATCGGCGATGATCATGTGCACGAAGAGCGACATGTTCGGCTCGATCGGCTGCGGATTGCCGACATGGAACATCTGATGCTCCATCCAGGAGGGCGAGAAGCGGGCACCGAGCGAATAACCGCAGGCGTTCAGCCGGTGGCGGGCAAGGCCGCGCTCGTCCATGATGCGGGCATGCATGTCGAAGACGTCGCCGAAGGTGTGGCCGGGCTTCAGCACCGTCTCGATCGCCTCGATGGTTTCGCGGCAGGCATTGTAGAGTTCGCGATGGCGCTGCATCGGCTCGCCGATGACGATCGTGCGCATCATGGCGGCATGATAATGCGCGTAAGTGCCGGCCCATTCGAGCGTCAGCTGGTCGTTGGCGTCGAGCTTGCGGCGGCCGGCCTTGTAGCGGCAGAGCAGGGCATCGGCACCGGAGCCGATGATGAACTCGTTGGCGGGATAGTCGCCACCGCCGGAAAAGATCGCGCCCTGCATGGCGGCGAGGATATCGGCCTCGTCGGCGCCGGGCTTGGTCAGCCGGATGGCGGCATCGAGCGCATCGTCGGCGAGAAGGGCGGCGCGCTCGACATAGGCGACCTCAGTCGGGCTCTTGACGAGGCGCAGGCGGCTGACGAGGTAGGAGGCGTCGACGATCTGGCCGAAGGTGGTCAACTGCGCGTCGAGCAGGCGGGCGACGCGGCCGGTCATGCCGTGCGTGTCGTATTCGACGCCGATGCGGGCGCCGAGCAGGTCCATCTCGACCATGAGGTTCTTCAGGTCGAGCGTCGGATCGGCATTGACCCTGTCGACCCAGATGTGGACGTCGTCGAGAATCGAAGTGTGCTTGGCCTGGCGAAGATCTGCCGAGCGGGTGAGCAGCGCCATGGTGCCGTCGCTCTTGACGATCAGCGTCTGGAAGAAGCAGTAGCCGAAGGTGTCGTAGCCGGTCAGCCAATACATGCTTTCCTGGGCGAAGAGCAGCAGGGCGTCGAGCTTTTCTTCCTTCATCTTCTCGGTGAGGCGCGCAAGCCGGCTTGCGAACTCGGCCTTTTCGAAGTGCAATGCCATTCTGCTCAAGTCTCCCTGATTGATATCGCTGAAATCTGGCGGCCGTAATCCGGCTCTTTGCGATGCGTCGTCCGGCGATAGGAAAAGAAGCGTTCGCTATCCGGATAGGTGCAGAGGCCGAGGCTCTCGGCGCGCACGCCCGCCCGCGTCAGCCGCTCGACGGTCAGTGCCGGCAGATCGAACATGGCGTGGCCCGGTGTTGCCGAAGGCACGAAGAAGCGCTGGTAAGCCGGGTTTTCGGCGAGGAAGCGCTCGACGAATTCCGGGCCGACCTCATAACTTTTCTGGCTGATCGAGGGGCCGAGGCAGGCGACGATGCTGTCTCGTTCCGCGCCCAGCGCCTCCATGGCGGCGACGGTGTTTTCGAGCACGCCGGTCAGCGCGCCCTTCCAGCCGGCATGGGCGGCGCCGATGACGCGGTTGTCGGGATCGGCAAAAAGGATCGGGCCGCAATCGGCGGCGAGCACGCCGAGCACGATCCCCGGCGCTGCCGTCACCAACGCATCCGCCTCGGGGCGGGCGCCGTCGTAATCGGCGCCGATCGTCACGACGTCGGGGGAGTGGACCTGATGCACCGTTGCCAGCCGTTCGAGCGGCAGGCCGAACCATGCGGCGACGCGGCGGCGGTTTTCGATGACATCGTCACGCGCGTCGCTGGAGCCGAGGCCGACATTGAGGCCACGATAGATTCCTTCGGAAACGCCGCCGGCCCGGGTGAAATAACCGTGGCGGATGGTGCTGCCCGTCGCTTCGTTCAGCAGCGCGCTTTCGATCGGTGCGGGAGAGGCCGCGTCCTGCATCTGTGATTCCGGGGTTTTAAAAAGGGGTTTGTATCATCCCGAGCGCATCGCACAGGCGGCGCGCGTCAAGTTTCTGCTTCGCTGGGGATGTTGGCCCAGCCGCGTGCGCCCTGTCAATCCACCGGGCGAAAGGGCATGAGATCGATCGCGGGGTGGGAGACCGCCATGACCTTGAAGAGTTCGCCCATCCGGCCTTCACCGGCGCCGGCGAGCCTGTCGACCGCCGTCTGGATGACCTGCTGGGTCTGCGGCTCGCGATCTTTGCCGAGTGCGGCGGCGCGTTCGAGGATGCCGAGGCCTGTCAGGAAATCGCCCTGGTGCAGGGCGCCGTTCAGATGGAGGCCGGCTGCGAGCGCCGTTTCGGCGAGCTGTTGAAAGTCGACATGGCTCGTCAGGTCGGCTTCGCCGGGATGGGCGAGCGGCGGGTCGAATTCATGCATGCGCACCGCCTGCAGCGTATCGCCGAAGCCGGTGACGAGATGGCCGTAATCGATCGCGAGCGCCGTGCCGCCAAAGGCGCGCAGCCGCTCGCAGATCGCGATCATCACGGCCTGGCGGGCGGGCGAAATCTCGAAGAGCGTGCCGAGCGGCAGGTTCTGCACCGGTTCGGGGAGAAGTGCGGGATCGAGGCCGGCGACGCCGGCGGCAAAGGTCAGCTCGCCATCGGCATCGAGCCCGACCATGCGCTCGCGGAAGCCGGTCTGCGTGCGGATGAACTGGCGGATCGGGATCGCGTCGAACAGCTCGTTGGCGGCAATCAGGGTGAAGCCTGCCGGCACCTCGTCGAAGCCTTCATGCCAGGCGATCTTTTCGCCGTAGGACTCGAGCGTCTGGCTCTGGACGTCGCGCAGGCGCTCGCTGGTTTCGACGAGATGCACGCTCATCGTGTCGAAAAGCGGCGGGGCGATGCGGGCGATGACACGCAGCATATCCGCCATCATCGTGCCGCGGCCGGGGCCGATCTCGACCAGGCGGACACCCGCCGGCGTGCCGTGGCGCTGCCAGGCATGGACGATGAAGACGCCGATCATCTCACCGAAGATCTGGCTGACCTCGGGCGCGGTGACGAAATCGCCGGAGCGGCCGAAGGGCTCGCGGGTGCGGTAATAGCCGTGTTCGGGATCGGCAAGGCAGAGCGAGAAATAATCGGTGACGCTGATCGGGCCGTTGGCCTGGATGATCGCCTTGATCTTTTCGCCTAGAGCGGTGGTCATGTCGTGCATCCTGCCGGTTTAGAGCTGGAGGGCAGCCTGGCGGCGGGCCCGCAGCATTGCCCAGACGCCGAGCAGGATCATCGGGGAAGAGAGCACCATGCCCATGGTCAGCCAGTTCGTGCCGAGGAGGTAGCCGAGCTGGGCATCCGGCTCGCGGAAGAACTCGACGAAGATGCGCGACAGCGCATAACCGCAGACGAAGACGCCGGTGATGAAGCCGGGGCTTTTCAGCGCACGCATGCCATAGACGAGGGCGGCTAGCACGAGGAGCAGAACGATGCCTTCGAGGCCGGCCTCGTAAAGCTGGCTCGGATGGCGGGCGAAGGGACCGCCGGTCGGGAAGACCACGGCCCAGGGCACGTCGGTCAGCCGGCCCCAGAGCTCGCCATTGATGAAATTGGCAATGCGGCCGAAGAACAGGCCGAAGGGAACGACGGCGGCGACGATATCGAACAGGCTCCAGATCGGAATGGCATTGCGGCGGGCAAAGATGATCATGGCGATCGTCGTGCCGGTCAGGCCGCCGTGGAAGGACATGCCGCCGTTCCAGATCTGGACCGCGCGGATGGGATCGCGCAGCACGGCGGAGAGGTCATAGAAGAAGATGTAGCCGAGACGGCCGCCGAGCACGACGCCGAGGGCTGCCCAGACGATGAAATCGTCGAGCTGCGTCTTCGTCATCGGCGATGTATTGCCCGGCCAGAGACTGTCATTGGCGGCGAGGCGGCGCGCATAGGCCCAGCCGAGCAGGATGCCGGCGACATAGGCCAGGCCGTACCAGTGAATCGCCACAGGACCGAGCGAAAAGGCGATCGGATTGATGTCAGGGAAAGGCATGATGGCAAGGAGATTGGCGGCTGTCGGCAAGGTTTTCCCATCCGTTAAGATCGGCGGAACATGCCGCCGCGATCCCGGACGGTCAAGTGCATTGTTCGTGATCGCACTTCCGCCGCCCGCTCCAGCGAGACTATCCCGCGCAAAGCGCTTGCATCGCGGGTGGCGAAGCCCTACCTCAATCTTCGAGGCCCCGAAGGGCTGAATTCACCTTATATGAAGGGAGAAAAACGCCATGACGACCGGAACGAACCGCATCATGGACGAGTTCGCCAAGCTGATGACCGATGCGGCGGGTGCTGCCCAGGGCGTTCGCAAGGAGATCGAGACCGCTTTCAACGCCCAGGCCGAGCGTTGGCTGAACAGCATGGACATCGTCAAGCGCGAGGAATTCGAGGCCGTGCGCGAGATGGCGATCAAGGCGCGCGACGAGAACGAGGCGCTTGCGGCCCGCATCGCCGCGCTCGAAGCGAAACTTGCCGGCGAAGGCCGCTGAGTCCCGATAAAATACAAGACGCGGCATGGCCTCTTTGCTCCCATGCCGCGTCCGTCACAAAAAATTCAGGTGAGTTTTCCACCTGTGGACACTGCCAAAAAAGCCAATACGCAGAGTCGTTTAATCTCCCTTCTGAATTGAGTTTCGAAGTGCTTTCCACAGCAGGTCCGCCCTATTTTCCCTTCTGGGGGCTGGCAGGTGGCAAGGGTCATTATACACTGATTTTAAATGATGATTCGAAGCGACTTGGTAAGCTCCGGGCAGGTTATCTGCGTTAAGTCTGGCAGCGGTTCAACGATCATCCGAGTGGTGGTTCCGGTATTTGCGTGTGTCTTTTCTTGTGTCTGTAACAGCAAGTTAGGTCGCATTCGTTCCGGTCAAGAAGGTGCTGCATGAACCTGATGGAATTGGAAGTCGAGCGTCAGTCGAACCCGGTCGATATGATCGAGTACGTGGCCTCCAACAATGACTGGTCGTTCGAACGGTCCGGCGAGGACGAGATCGCAATGACGGTCGAAGGCCGCTGGGCGGACTACCATGTCTCCTTCTCCTGGATGGAGGAATTCGAGGCGCTGCATCTCGGCTGCGCCTTCGACATCAAAGTTCCCGACATCAGGGTCAACGAGGTGGTCAAGCTGCTCTCGGCGATCAACGGGCAGGTGCTGATGGGTCATTTCGACCTCTGGCGCCAGGAAGATGTCGTCATCTTCCGCCAGTCGCTGCTGCTTGCCGGCGGCGCGGAGCCCACCAACCGGCAGGTGGAAGTGCTGCTTTCCAGCGCGCTCGACACCTGCGAAGCCTATTTCCAGGCATTCCAGTTCGTCGTCTGGTCCGGCATGGACGCGATGAAGGCGATGGAAGCCGTGCTCTTCGAAACGGTCGGCGAGGCATAAGATGCCGGCGAACGCTTTCTCCTCCAAAAATCCCGTGGTCCTGATCGGCGCCGGAAACATGGGCGGAGCGATGCTCTCCGGCTGGCTGAAAAGCGGCGTTCCCGGCTCGGCCGTCGTCGTCGTCGATCCCGGCCCGTCGCAGGCGATGCTGACGACGATCGGCGAGGCGGGCGCGACGCATCTCACCGCTCTGCCGGCGAAGCTGAAGGCGGGCGTGCTGTTCCTTGCGGTCAAGCCGCAGGTCATGGAGACGGTGCTGCCGCCGTTGAAGAGCGCCGTCGGGCCGGAAACGGTCGTCGTCTCGGTCGCCGCCGGCAAGACGCTCGGCTTCCTCGAAAAACATCTGGGCCAAGCCGCCATGGTGCGCGCCATGCCGAACACGCCTGCCATGGTCGGACGCGGCGTCACCGGCGCCTTCGCCAATGCTGCGGTCAGCGGCGAGCAGCGCGAGCGCGTCCATGCGCTTCTGAAGGTCTCGGGCCCGGTCGAATGGGTGCCCGAGGAGGCCGATATCGATGCCGTGACGGCGCTTTCGGGCAGCGGTCCGGCCTATGTGTTTTATCTCGTGGAATGTATGGCAGAAGCAGGCCGTAAACTCGGCCTGCAGGCGGACCTCGCCATGCGTCTTGCGCGGGAAACGGTCGCGGGGGCTGGTGAACTTTTGCACCAGTCCCCCGACGAAGCTTCGCGGCTGCGGCAGAACGTGACGT
The DNA here is from genome assembly GCF_047445895.1 of Rhizobium sp. BR 249. NCBI lineage: Bacteria > Pseudomonadati > Pseudomonadota > Alphaproteobacteria > Hyphomicrobiales > Rhizobiaceae > Rhizobium > Rhizobium sp. BR 249. Next base: position 64,137 of record NZ_JARWKX010000031.1, read on the forward strand.
CTCCCGGCGGCACGACGGCGGCGGCGCTCGCCGTGCTGATGGCCGACGACGGCATGCAGCCTCTGTTCGACGCGGCCCTTGCGGCGGCGCGCAAGCGGGCCGAGGAACTGGCCGGCTGAGGGAGATCCGCATGGCCGAAGAGATCACCTACGCCGATTTCGAGCGTGTCGACATCCGCGTCGGCACGATCATCGAGGCCAGTCCCTTTCCGGAAGCGCGCAAGCCGGCATACAAGCTGGTCATTGATTTCGGCCCCGAGATCGGCATCAAGAAATCCTCGGCGCAGATCACCGTGCATTACACGCTCGAAAGCCTGATCGGCCGGCAAGTGCTCGGCGTCGTCAACTTCCCGCCGCGGCAGATCGGGCCGGTCCGCTCGGAAGTGCTGACGCTGGGATTCGAGGACGAAAACGGCGCGATCGTGCTTGCGGCGGTCGAACAGCCGGTGCTGAACGGCAGGAAGATGATGTGAGTGTGGATTTACATCAGTTTGCTGGCAAACTCTCTTCCGTCATGCTCGGTCTTGTGCCGAGCATCTGACCACCGCAATTATTTGACAGAAAAACCTTTGTTTTCATAGGCTTAATTTGACGTGCGTAGATCCTCGGCACTGTATGGACCGGAGAGATACCTGACAGATGTTCGGAGACATGCCTGACAGTTGCCTGAGGATTTCTCGGGAGGTTGGCATGGTTTGGCGGGAGGCATCTGTGGTGGATCAACGTCTGGAATTTTGTCGTCTGGCGGGGCTGGAGGGCGCCAACGTTTCGGCGCTTTGCGACCGCTTCGGCATCAGCCGCCAGACGGGCTATGTCTGGC
>NZ_JARWKX010000032.1:0-58142 GCF_047445895.1 Rhizobium sp. BR 249
GTCCCTCCCCCTTGTGGGGAGGGGTTGGGGAGGGGTCTTGCCTAAGGGCGAACCGGGCAGACTTGCCTTTCTATCAGGAAAGCCTGACCGCCTCGAACAACGCCGTCAGCCCGATACCGCCGCCGATGCCGATCATGGCGAGGCCGGTCGCGCAGGGCGTCCAGCTGTCCCCGCGCACCAGCTGACTATATAGCCGGCTAACGAGAATTGCGCCGGAGGCTCCGAACGGATGGCCGAGGGCCAGGGCGCCGCCATCCTTGTTGACCGCGTCGGCGGAGATGCCGATCTGATCGAGGGAGGCCAGAACCTGGGCTGCGAAAGCCTCGTTGAATTCGATGGCGTCGATCTCGGAGAGCGAGAGGCCGGGCTGGCGCCGCAGGAGCTTATCCGTCGAGGCGACCGGGCCGATGCCGAGCAGGTTGGGATCGACGCCGGCGGCGGCGCTGTCGATGAAGGCGAGGCCTTTTTGGATGCCCATGCTCTTTGCCATGCCACGGCTCATCACCAGCACCAGGCAGGCGCCGTCATTCACCGGGCAGGCATTGCCTGCCGTCACCGAGCCGTCGGCCTGGAAGACGGGCTTCAGGTTTGCCAGCGCTTCAATCGAGGTCGTGGGGCGAGGGCATTCGTCCCGCTCCACTATGCCGTTGTCGGTGGCGATCTCGACGATCTCCGGCCGGAAGCGGCCCGCTTCGGCGGCTGCGACGGCGAGCCGGTGGCTGCGCAGGGCGAATTCATCCTGCCGCCGGCGCGAGATGCCGAATTGGCGTGCGACATTTTCGGCGGCGACGCCCATCTCGGGATCGCCGATCGTTTCGGGGGAGAACCGCGCGCGTCCGTAGAAGCGCGGCACGGCGCCATTGGCTTTCGGCCTTTCCACGCGCCATGGCGCGGTGCTGACGCTCTCGACGCCGCCGGCGAGAAAACAGGTTCCCGCCTTCGCCTGGATCAGCCGGGCGGCCAGGATGATCGCTTCCAGCCCCGAGCCGCATTGCCGGTCGATGGCGACACCGGGAACGGCCATGGGCAGGCCCGCATGGAGCGCCGCCAGCCGGCCGATATTGCCGCCGCCGCCGGCGGCATTGCCGACCAGCACGTCGTCGACGGCATCGGGCGCAATTCCCGTTTCCGCGACGATCCGGCGGATGATCGGGGCAAGCAGGTCTTCGGCCGCAACCGTCGAAAGCGAGCCGAAGGCACGGCCGATCGGCGTGCGGTAGGCGGCGACCACGACCGGCTGCCAATCCTCGTCAGGCTGATAGGCGTAGGACAAGACCGTCTCCCGAAATCACCGATGCCTCCACCTGCCCGCGCGCGATCTTGCCGCTGCTCGTCATCGGCCAGGCGCCGATATGGTGGAACTGCCTGGGGATCTTGAACCTTGCAAGCCTGCCCGCGCAATGCTCTGCGAGCATTTTCGCATCCATAGCCTCGCCGGAGACGACGGCGACGATCCTTTGGCCGTAATAGGCATCCGGCAGCCCGAAGACGACGGCATCTTCGACGCCGGGGCAGGTTTTCAGCGCGCTCTCGACTTCGGCGGGATAGACGTTGTTGCCGCCTGATATCATCATGCCGCCTGCCCGGCCGATCACCCGCAGCATGCCGTTTTCATCGATCTCGCCGAGATCGCCGACCGTCGCGCCCGCCGGGGTGACCCGGAACGCCCGGCCGTCGTCGCCCCAGAGATAGCCGTTCGCAATCAGGTCACTCTTGACGAAAATGGTGCCGGGCACATCGGCGCCGACATCGTTTTCGTCGGGGTCGCGGATGGAGATTTCGACGCCGGGATAGGCCTGCCCGACCCGGTCGATCGGAAAATCCGTCGCGCCGCCGGCAAGCGTCGAGACGGTCATGAAACCGATCTCGGAGGCGCCGTAATATTCCCGGATGCGCGCCTGCGGAAAAAGGCGGCGCATGGATTCAACCTCGTTGAGGTTCAGCTTGGCGCCGGCGGTCAGCACGTCGCGTAAGGACGCCATCGGCGCGCCCGCCCATGCCCGGGCGATGCCCGCGATGTGGGTCGGCACGGCAATCAGCCGCTCGATGCCGGAAGACAGAATCTGCGCGACCGCGCCGGCATCCCATTTCCCGACCGAATGGAAGGTTGCGCCGGCATCGAGCGCCTCGACGAGTGCGTAAAGCGCCAGGCCATGCGCCAGCGCTCCCGGGCATAGGGTCGAGGGCGCGTCCTGGAGTTCGAAAACGAGGCGTCCCCGGTCGAGGCTGCGGCGCCATTGCTCGCGCGAGCGATAATAGGCCTTCGGCTCGGCTGTCGTGCCCGAGGTAAAACCGATCAGGAAGATCCCCTCGGCATCGACGGGCATATCGTCCCCCATCGCCGTGAGGTCGAAGGGTTCCGCTCCGGCGACGATGACAGGGATGCCGAGCCTGCGGCCGATTTCGGCGCTCGGGCTCGCAGCATCGTCGACGACGAGCATGTCGGGCGCCAGCCGCTCGACGATGCGCTCGATCCTCGCTTCCGGCATCATCGGATCGATGACCGCGCAGGCATTCGCCAGCGCGGTGGCGGCGACGAAATACTCGGCAAAGCCGATGTGATTGCCGAGGCTGACCGCCACGAGCTTCTCGACGCCGGGCAGATCGAATGGACGGCCGTTCGAGCGCGGAAGCGCCTGGATGAACCGGTAGATCGCGCCGGCGCGGGAATGGAGTTCGCTATAGCTCAAGGAGTTGCCGTCGATCACGACCGCCGGCTTGTCAGGTCTCTCCGTGGCGTGTCGAAGAAGCTCCGCGTGGATCGGCATGGGTCAGCCCTGCGACAAGGCGGCTCTGGTCGCCTCCGGGATCGGCGTCGGGCGGCTGTCGGAGAGGCCGACGCAGACCCAGACGAGGCCGCCCGAGGCGCAATGGGCGCCGTCGCGCTGGCGATAGAGCTCGATCGTAAAGGAAAGGCTCGACCGCCCGATCTTCTCGACCCTGACCTTCGCCTCGACGATATCGTCGACGTCGATCGGGCTGTGAAAGGTGATCTCCGCCTTCTTGACGTGATAGGCAACGCCCGAGGTGGTGTGGCGGAAGTGGCTGAGGATCTCGCGGTGGCGCAGGAACTCGACGACCGCATCCTCGCAATAATCGAGGTAAACCGAGTTGTGGACATGACCATAGATGTCGATGTCTCGCATCGAGACCCGGAACGATGCTAAAGGCCTGTCGTCAACGCTCATTCGATCACCGAAATTTCGACGGCGTGTTCTAACCGACTGTGTGGGGGATGCAAATGCAATATCAGGCGGTGGTGCGAAAATTCGGGCCGGCCGAAGAGGTCGTCGGGATCGAACGCACCGAATTGGCGCCACTCAGGCGTGATCATGTTCGAATCCGCCTGCTGGCACGCTCGATCAACCCCTCCGATATCATCACCATATCGGGCGCCTATGCCGGCCGCACCACCCTGCCCTTCATCCCTGGCTTCGAAGCCTTCGGCGTGGTCGAGGCCTGCGGCGAGGAGGTTCATGGGCTTGTGCCGGGAACCCGCGTGCTGCCGGTGCGCAGTGCCGGCGGGTGGCAGGAATTCAAGGATACCGATCCCGCCTGGTGCCTTCGCGTCCCCGACGCGCTTTCGGATTTCGAGGCCGCGACCAGCTACGTCAACCCGATGACCGCCTGGCTGATGCTGCACCACAAGATCAGGCTGAGACCCGGCATGCGCATCGCCATCAATGCCGCCGCCTCATCGATCGGATCGATCCTGATCGGCATGGCGAACGCCGTCGGCGTGGAACCGATCGCAATCGTCCGCAGCGAAGAATCCCTCGCGCGCCTGCATGGCCGGCTCGAGGCCGTCATCGTCGACAAAGCGGACGGCGATCTCGCCGCCGGCCTTGCCGGCCGACACGGGCTCGACGCGGCGCTCGACTGCGTCGGCGGCGCGCGCGCCTCGGTGCTTGCCGATGCGCTGAGGCCCGGCGGGCACTTCCTGCATTACGGCCTGCTGTCGGGAGAGAGCATCCCGCCATCCTTCTGGTCGTCGCATCCCGATATTGCTTTTTCCTTCTGTCACCTCAGGGAATGGGTTCATTCCGAAGCGATGGGCGAGGTCCAGCGCGCATACTCTCAGGTGGCGGCGCAGATCGCTTCCAAGGTCATCGCGACCGAGGTGCGGGAGGTGTTTCCGCTGGAAAAGATCGGCGAGGCGCTGCGCGCCGCCTTGCCCTTCCGCACAGGTGGGAAGGTGCTGTTGGCGTGATGGGGGCGCCTTGGGATGAGTGAAGAGAGGTTGCGACCCTAATTATTGCCCTTCGCTTACGTTTCCTGCGAAGGGCAATAAGGGCTGTGCCGTGTGGCCCCCTCATCTGCCTGCCGGCATCTTCTCCCCGCTGGGGAGAAGGGACCAAGCCGCACGGTGGTCATACCTACCGCAAACGTCTCAGATGGAGCGAGGCGCTCCCACGAGTCTCCTTCTCCCCAGCGGGGAGAAGATGCCGGCAGGCAGATGAGGGGGCTACACGGCACATCCTTCATTGCTTGGCTTCGCTGAGCGCAAGCGAAAGGCAACTAACCGATCCCAAATCTCGATCAGGTGGCAAGCATTGAGCTATTGGCGGCTTAAAACCTAACCCGTCTCATGCCGCTGCCGCGACCGGATGATGACCGGATGATTCCGTTCCGCCCAACCAATCAGCGCCTTCATCGGGATCAGGAACGAACGCCCCATCTCCGTCAGCTCATATTCCACCCGCGGCGGAACCTCGGGATAGACGGTACGCCTGATGAAGCCGTCCTGTTCCAGATGGCGCAATGTCTTGGAGAGCATCTGTTTCGAAATGTCGCCGATCTCGCGCAGCAACTCGTTGAAGCGCTTCTTCCCGTGCTCAAGCGCTTCGAGGGTGAGCAGGCTCCATTGATCGCCAATGCGATCGAGCACGCCTCTGATCGGACAGCCGGCTCCGGGCTGTTGTTTCGGCTCGTCCGTTTCTCCAGGCATGTCCTCTCCTTGGTCATCGCAGGCTGACCTTGCCACCAAAACCTGCCTTCTTGCCGGGCAAGGCGAGGTTTCATAGACCAGCTCTCATAGTCTGTTTTCTAGACTAGATCGTTGATCCATACCAAGGAGCTTGATGCATGAGATTTCAATCGCTTTTCGCACTCGCCATTCTGGCAGGCATCGCCGCGCCGTCAGGCGCTTTCGCTGAATCGGCCGCCCGCGACTTGAAGGTCGAGGAAGCCAACCGGAAGCTGGTGGTGGAATTTTACGACAAGTTCTTCAACAAGCACGATATTGCGGCCGCCTCGGTCATCGCGGAGGATTACCGGCAGCACAACCCGCAGGTTCCCGATGGCAAGCAGCCGCTCATTTCCTTCTTCACCGGCTTCTTCAAGGACAATGCGCAATCGAAGGCGGAGATCGTCCGCAGTGCAGCCGATGGCGATCTCGTCTGGCTGCATGTGCATGCGACGAACGGCGCGGACGACCGCGGCGAGGCCATCGTCGATATCTTCCGCGTCAAGGACGGAAAGATCGTCGAGCACTGGGACGTGATCCAGCCCGTTCCGAAAGAGGCGGCCAACAAGAACACCATGTTCTGAAGTCGACGGGGCCGGCTTCCGGCCGGCCCCATGATTTACGCCCATTGAGCTTTCAATATTTCCGGCAACAGCCTTTTGCGGAAGTCCTCATCGTAGTTGCCCTGGAGTGCGAAGTGCATCTTGTCTTCCAGGGCGAGATAGGCGATGCCGTGGGCGGTGGACCAGGCGGCAAAGATCGGGGCGAGGTTCCGCGCTTCCAATAATGCCTCCAAAGTCGTGCCGTTGACCCGCGCGATGGCTTCGGCGAAAGGCCAAAGAGCCCGTTTGCTCGTTTCTTCGTAAACGGGGTTCGTGCGGTTGACGAGATCCTTGCGGAACATCAGACGGAAGCGGCCGGGATGGTCGAGCGCGAAGGCGACATAGGCCGCGGCCAGCGAGCGCATCCTTCCGGCCGGCGTTCCGTCATCCACTGCCTCATCGAGATAGCGGGCCAGTTCCTCGTAGCCCAGGATCGCAACTTCGGTCAGCAGGCCCGATGCGCTGCCGAAATGGTGCGCGGGCGCTCCCGGCGAAACGCCGGCGCGTCTCGCCGCATCGCGCAATGAAAACCCCTCTATGCCGTTTTCTCTCAGGATATCATCGGTGGCGGTGATCAGCGCCTTCCTCAATTCCCCGTGATGGTATCCCCGCTTTTCAGACACTCATGCGCTCCGTAATTTTTTCGCACCACATCTATACAGCGTTCAAATTGACGTCTATATACGCATCTTAACACTGTTCAAAATAGGATGCAAAGAACTGCGATGTCGAAAAAAACCGCTTTGATCACCGGTGCCTCGTCGGGCATCGGCAATGCCACGACCCGGAAACTGCTGCAGCAGGGCTACCGGGTCTACGTGGCGGCACGCCGCGTCGAGCAGATGCAGGATCTCGTGCAGCGCGGCGCCGTCGCCGTCCCGCTGGATCTCACCAAGGACGAGGAGATCGTGGCGGCGGTCGAACGGATCGTCGCGGAATGCGGCTCGATCGATATTCTCATCAACAATGCCGGTTACGGCTCCTACGGGGCGATCGAAGACGTCCCGGTCGACGAAGGCCGCCGGCAGTTCGAGGTGAACCTCTTCGGGCTTGCCCGGCTGACGCAACTCGTCCTGCCGAAAATGCGCGAGAACAAGTTCGGAAAAATCGTCAACATCACCTCGATCGGCGGCAAGATCTACACGCCGTTCGGCGGCTGGTATCACGCGACGAAGCACGCGCTCGAAGGCTGGTCGGATACGCTTCGCCTGGAAACCAAAGCCTTCGGGATAGACGTCGTCATCGTCGAGCCGGGCGGCGTCAAAACGGAATGGGGACATATCGCCGCCGATAACCTAAGGAAGACGTCAGGCGGCGGCGCCTATGCCAAGGCGGCCAATAATGCCGCGGCCAGCATGCATGAAATCTATTCCGGCTCACGGCTGTCGGACCCCGCCGTCGTGGCGGCCACCATTCTGAAAGCAATCACCGCAGCCAGGCCGAAGACCCGGTATCATACCGGATACATGGCAGGTCCGGTCTTGTGGCTGCGCCGCTGGCTCAGCGACCGGATGTTCGATCGCATCATCACGTCGATGGTCTGAACGGCAGGCGAAGATCCTTAAGATGCGGGTGACGGGGCCGGCTCACGCCGGCCCCGTCAGAGATGGCAGATGATCGTATTGCCGGGAAAGGCCCGCACGCTGCCGTCGAGATTGAATTTGGTATAGACGCCGGTGGGATAGGCGGGATGAGCGCCAGCCGATGGCTGGACGCGCAACTCTGGCCGCGAGCCGTCAGTCGAACACGCGATGCTGAACCTGGATTTACGGAAGGTGTTGCCGGTGGTTATGCCGTTTCGGTCGAAGGCAGCGACAGCTGCGCCACACACCAGTCCCAGACCGCATCGACGGCCTTTCGCGGTGATGAGGAGCGTTTGCGCACGAGGAAGTAGTCGGGTCCGATGATCGCCGTCGCATCCGTCACCCGCACCAGCCGCCCGGCCTCGAGATCGGCCGTGACGAAAGCCCGGCAGGCGAGCACGACGCCCTGGCCGGCGAGTGCGGCATCCAGCGCCAGTGTCGTATGGTTGAAGGCCGCGCCGGGCAGCTTCTCGCGCGTGCGCAGGAATACCGGCCAGTGATCGTGCGAGTCATGCAGAAGCGGCAGTTTGCGAAGTTCTTCGATGCTCAAGGGCAAGGTCAGGCCCTTGACCAGATGCGGGCTTGCGACCGCGACCAGCTCCTGGCGGAACAAGAGCTGCGCCTGCAGGTTCGCCGGAAAAGGCGGGCGGGTGAGGCGCACTGCGATATCCACCTGGTCGCGGTCGAAATCGGCGAGCGCTTCGGTCGCGACCGTCCTCAGATCGATATCGGGAAGGGCGGCATAGAGCTCGGCGAGCCGCGGGATCAGCAGCCTGGTGGCGACCGTGGGGGTGGCGCTGATCGTCACCATTTCCGGCCGGTCGAGAAGCCGCCCGGTTGCCTCCGCGAGCGTATCGAAGGCGCGCGTCACATCCGCCAGATAGGCAGTGCCATAGGCAGTGAGCGCAAGGCCGCGGGCAAGGCGCTGGAACAGCCTGAGGCCGAGCTGCTCTTCCAGCGCGCGAACCTGCTGCGCGACCGCCCCTTGCGTGACGCCGAGTTCCTCGGCGGCGGCGCGGAAATTCAGCCGGCGGCCCGAGGCCTCGAAGGCGCGGAGCGCATTCAGAGGCGGCAGCGTGCGGCGGGATTGGGTCATCGGCATATCCAGTAGATTTTCTACAGTCTGACAGCTTTCTTTCTCGCGCGAAAGTCCCACCGGCATCTGTCATAATGCCGCGCAAAATCAGCTATCGGAGGTCTCAATGTCTGAAGGAAAAGTCGCTCTCATCACCGCAGGCGGGTCCGGCATGGGGGCTGCGGCGGCCCGGAAGCTCGCGGCGGACGGCTATCGCGTCGCGATTCTTTCTTCCTCCGGCAAGGGAGAGGCGCTGGCGAAGGAACTCGGCGGCGTCGGCGTCACCGGCTCGAACCAGTCGAACGACGATGTCAAGCGCCTCGTCGATCTGGCGATGGAGCGATGGGGCCGGATCGATGCTTTGGTCAATTCCGCCGGCCACGGCCCGCGTGCGCCGATCCTCGAAATCTCCGACGAGGATTGGCACAAGAGCATGGAGGTCTATTTCCTCAGTGCGGTGCGGCCGACCCGGCTGGTGACGCCGATCATGGAAGCCCAGGGCGGCGGCGCGATCGTCAATATCTCCACGGCATGGGCCTTCGAACCCTCTGCGATGTTCCCGACCTCGGCGGTCGCCCGGGCGGGACTGGCGAGCTTCACCAAGATCTTCGCGGATACCTATGCGTCGAAGAACATCCGCATGAACAACGTCCTGCCCGGCTGGATCGACAGCCTGCCCGCCACCGACGAGCGGCGCGACAGCGTTCCGATGGGCCGCTACGGCACCAGCGAGGAAATCGCCGCCACCATCGCCTTCCTCCTGTCTGAGGGTGCGGGATATATCACCGGCCAGAACATCCGCGTCGACGGCGGCATTGCCCGTTCCGTCTGAGCGAGGCGTGGCGGTGGATCTCGCTGACATCGATGCTTCGGCATGGACGGAGCTCGAAACGGCTGCTGCGGCTCCGCAGTCGGGTTTCCGCTATGTGAACCTCTGCTCGGTCGATGCCGAGGCCAGGCCGCAGGCGCGCATGGTCGTGCTGCGGGCGGCCGGCAGAGCGACGCGCAGCCTCGAATTTCACACCGATACGCGAAGCCGGAAATGGCTGGAGCTTTCGGCAAACCCTCACGTTACTGTGCTCGGCTTCTGCCCGCAGGCCCGGCTGCAGCTTCGGCTTCAGGGCACGGTCGAACGCCACGGCCCCGGAAGCGAACGCGCCGAAACCGCCTGGGAGAGACTGCCTGGCCGGACGCGGATGACCTATGCCGGCGGTCCGCCGGGAGACGAGTGCGCCTTCGAAGCCATGGACGAATTGCCGGAACTTCTCGAGGAAGCGGAGGGGAAGTCGCGCTTCGGTGTGCTGAGTTTTCGCGCCCGGACGCTGGATTGGTTCGAGCTGCGCCAGCAGGACAACCGAAGAGCCTTGTTCAGCTATGACGAAACCGGCGCCCTCTCCCATGGGCGCTGGGTCAATCCGTGAGGCTGAAATGACGGTGCGAATCCATGTTAAGTGCATGACATGAATAGGCCGGCGGCCTATTCTCGGATTCGCTCATCCTTTTCGGAAAGTTGCCTCGCTTGAACGCAGACCTGGGACTCTGGCCGCGACCGGTCAGCCTGACCGATATCGAATATGCCGTGCTGCGTCATATCCGCCTCCATCCCGGCAAGAGCCGGACGGAGATCGCGACGGTGCTCGGCCTGTCGAAATCCATGCTGACCAAGGCCGTCGCCAATTTCGACCGGTTCAAGCTGATCCGCGAGGAACGCGCCGTCCTCGACGACGGCGAGCGCGGCCAGCCGCCGTTGATGCTGTCGCTGAACGACGACGCCTTTCACAGCATCGGCCTCTATATCAGGCAGGGGCTCTATGCCGTCACCCGCTCCGATCTCAGCGGCAATATCCAGGAGCGCGTGTCGCGCCAGTCCGATGCGCCGATCGAGCCGATCCTCGACGATATCGCCCGGCTGATCGAGACGTCGCCCTCCCCCATTCTCGGTGTCGGCCATGCCGTTCCCGCGCTGGTCGGCGAGGACGGCACGCTCTTCGAGGTCACGCCGACGCAGGCCGCCCTACCCTTGTCGGAGCTTGCCGAGAGGATCGGCGCCCGCTTCCGGCTTCCGGTCTATTGGGACAACGGCACCTATTGCGCCGCGGCTTTCGAGGCGCACCGGCCGCGCACCGACCACCGCTGCCTCTTCTATATCTCGCTGGATTTCGGCGTCGGCGGCGGTCTCGTCACCAAGGGCGCGGTCTTTCGCGGCGCGTTCAATCAGGCCTCGAATATCGGCGCACTCATTCCCGAAACCGGTCCCCGGCCCAACCTTTCCGATCTCGCCCGCCATCTCGGCTGTCCGCTGGAACAGCTTTCGGAGGATTTCCTCTCGGCGCTGTTTCGGGAAGGCGATGCCCGCTTCATCGACTGGATCGACGACCGCGGCGAGAGGCTGTCGAAGCCGCTTGCGACCGTCGTCCAGCTCTTCAATCCCGATGCGATCGTCGTCGGCGGTTTCTTCCCGCGCGAAGTGCTGGAGCGGCTGTGCGCGCGGGTCGATCTCGGCGCCCTCGACGTGGCCGGCCGGCGGCCGCTGACCAGGCCGACGCTCGCCGTCACGCGCCTGCCCGGTCCCGCCGGGCTTGCCGAGGCGGCCTCGCTGCTGCCGATCGCCGCCGAGCTGCTCGGCCAGCATTCACCGAAGGCCGATACCCGTCGTCAGCGATAGCGTGGCTCGATCAATCGATGCGGGGACGCTCCGATTTCGGCGTCGCCAGCCCGTGCTTGGCGAGCTCCAGCGTCAGGATGCGGGTTTCGAGCAGGTTGAAGATGCGCAAAACAGCCTCGACCGCATCGAAGGGCTTGGTCAGAAAATCCTTGGCGCCGAGCGAAAGCGCGCGCCGGCGCGTCGGCAGGGTCGCATCCGCCGTCAGCACCAGGATCGGCAGATAGCTGTTCTCAGGGATGAGCCTTGCGAAAGTCTCCAATAGCGCAAAGCCGTCGAGATCCGGCATCATCAGGTCGAGAAGCACGAGATCGACGGGACGCTCGCGGAAGAGCCGCAGGGCCTCGCGCGGTTCGGTGGTGCTGATCAGCGCCGTGAAGCCTTCGCGCTTGAGGATGCGCTCCAGGAGCGAGACGTTGGCGGGCTCGTCATCGACGATCAGGATCGTCGAGCGGCGCACGATATCGGTGGAATCTGTCATGGACCAAACTTCGTCGAAAGCGATGCCGAACTGATATCAAGCGGCGCGGTCAAATCAAAGATATGCCTTCTGGCATCGCCAGGCTGCCGAACAAACGACTGCAAAACCTGGACGTGATCCTCGGCCTTGTGCCGAAGATCTGCGCCGGCCCGATTAAGGATCTGAAAACGAGTGGTTTCCTGTCAAACAATTGTTGTGGTTAGATGCTCGGCACAAGGCCGAGCATGACGGAGGAGACGCTGTGGACAAACCGTAGGCGCCCTACGGCACCGCGACGTCCCGCGCCTCGGCGTCCCGTGTCGCCGCAGGCGCACGCGGCAGGTCGATATAAAAAGTAGCGCCGCCTTCCCGGTTGGCGAAGCCGAGCGTTCCGCCCATGGCGTCGATCAGGTGTTTGGAGAGCGCCAGCCCGAGGCCGGTTCCCTCCTGGCTGATCCGCTCGGCGCCCAGCCGGTCGAACGGCGTGAACAGCCGCGCGATGCGCTCGGCCGGAATGCCGGGGCCGGTGTCGCTGACCTCGATGCGGACACGGTCTCCATCGATCGTGCGGTGGCTGACGGTCACGCTTCCCCAGGGGCGATTGTATTTCACCGCATTGGAAAGCAGGTTGAGGAACACCTGCAGGAGACGCCGCCGGTCGGCCATGACGTCAAGATCCGGCTCGGCCTCGACCACCTCGATGCGGATCTGCTGCTTGCCGCAGAGCGGCCTTGCCAGCGACACGGCTTCGTCGATCACCTCAGCGACGGGCTGGGCTTCGACGGCAAGATCCATGCGGCCGGCCTCGATTCTGGCCATGTCGAGCACCTCGTCGATCAGGCTCAAGAGATGGCGGCCGGCCCGCAGGATCTGCGCGACGCTTTCCCTGGATTCGGCATCGGTGACGTCCATCTCCAGAAGCTGCGCGAAACCGAGCACGGAATTCAGCGGCGTGCGCAGCTCGTGGCTCATGCGCGACAGGAATTCGCTCTTGGCGTTGCTGGCGCGCACCGCATCCTCGCGGGCGGCAAGCAGGGCTTCTTCGAATTGCTTGCGCTCGGTAATGTCGCGGGTGATCTTGGAAAAGCCGCGCAGCCGGCCCGTCTCGTCATGAAGGGCGGTGACGACGACGTGGGACCAGAAGCGCGATCCGTCCTTGCGCAGGCGCCAGCCCTCCGCCTCGGTGCGTCCGTCGCGCGCCGCCTTGGCAAGCTCTTCCGCCGGAAACGTGTCCCTGGTCTGGGCGGGATAGAAGCGGGAAAAATGCTGCCCGATGATCTCCTCGGCGCCATAGCCGGTGATCCGCTCGGCGCCGGCATTCCAGCTCACCACCCGCCCCTCGGCATCGAGCCCGAAGATGCCGTAATCGCTGACGCCTTCGACCAGCTGGCGGAAGCGCTCCTCGCTTTCGGTAAGATCGGCCTCGCGTCTTTTCAGAAGCACGCTCGCATCTTCGAGCGCCCGTCCGAGGCTGCCGAGCTCATCGCGGAAGGGATCGGCCACCGTCACGACCGCGCCCTGCGACAACAGATGCGCTTGGGCTTTCAGCGCATGCACGCGGCGCACGATGCTGGCCGAAAACAGGAAGACGGCGACGAGCGCGCCGGCAAAGCCGAGAAAGCCGGCGGCGATCATCAGGCTTCGCGACAGCGTACGGACCCGGTCGGCGGCTTCGGTTCTCGCGTTCAGCAGATCGGCCTCCCGCCGGCTCATCGCGTCGATCTCCCGCCTCAGCGTGTCGAGCACCTGCTTGCCTTCGATCAGCTGGGCCGCAAGATCCTCGCGCCCGCCGGCCCTGAGCGTATCGGCCCGTTTCAAGAGTTCGAGCCGGCCGACTTTCGCATCGACCAGGGCGCGGATGCGTTCGAGCCGGTCCTTCTGCTCCTCATCCCGCAGCCGCCGGCCGACCTCGTCGAGCACGACGGGCAGCCTGTCCTCGGCCCGGTTGAAGGGATCGAGAAAATCGGTCCGGCCGGTCAGGAGATAACCGCGCATGGCCGTCGCCGCTTCGGCGATCAGGGCATGCAGTTCCTGAATGCCCGACTGGATCTCCAGCGTGACGCGCACCTGATCCTCGGCGATGCGGCTCTGCCGGTCGGCGACGAAAACCGAGGCGAGTGCGGCCAGCAGCAGCGCCAGCGGCACCATGATGATGACGATGCCCTTGGCCCGGAGCGGCAGGTCGGCGAAGCGCAGCCTCATGGCTCTTCCTTCGCCGTCTGCACCAACCCGCCGCGCACGGCCATGACGGCGGCCTGCGTCCTGTCGCCGGCGCCGAGCTTGCCGATGATGCGCTCGACATGGATCTTCACCGTGCCGGGAGAGATCTTCAGCGCCCGGCCGATCTCCTTGTTGGTCAGGCCTTCGGCCACCTTCGCCAGCACCTCGCGCTCGCGCACCGTCAGCGTCTCCAGCGTGCTGGCATTGGTCTGCGGCTTGGTGGCGGCGCGGCGCAAGAGCCTTGCAACGAGCGGGCCGTCGAAGAAGGCATCGCCCGAGAGCACGCGGCGGATCGTGCGCAGGATATCCTCGCGGCTCGCATCCTTCAGCAGATAGCCGGTGGCGCCGGCCTCGATCGCCGCTTCGAGATAATCGAGGCTGTCATGCATGGTGATGATCATGACGCGAGTGCCGGGCGAGACGCGGCGGATCTCGCGGGTGGCGGCGAGCCCGTCCATGCGCGGCATGCGGATGTCGAGCAGTGCCAGATCCGGCCTGTGGGCGGCGCAGGCCTCGACCGCTTCCATGCCGTCGCGCACATCGAAGGCGACATGGAAATCCTCCTGGCCGCCGATCATGGCGATGAGGCCGGCGCGGGCGATGTCGTGATCGTCGGCAACGAGAATGGAGGCGGTCATTCCGTCGTCTCCTGCGCAAGCGGGGCTGCGGCGCGGACATGGGTGCCGCCGGAAGCGCCTGATACGATCTCGAAGCGGCCGCCGAGCAGCGCCAGGCGCTCGCGCATGCCGGCGATACCGAGCCGTGCTCCCCGCTGCTCGGCCTGGGGATGGCGCCCCTCGCCGATGCCCTTTCCATCGTCGATCACTTCGAGATGCGCTTCGCCCGCGCCGTCTTCGAAGAGGCGCACGATGAGCCGGCTCGCCTCGGCGTGTTTGATCACATTGGTGATCGCCTCCTGGGCGACGCGGTAGAAGATGATCCCCGCCGATGCCGGCCAGCGGTCGGCGCCGGCATCGAGATCGGCGATCACCTCCATGCCGTCGATCGCATCGAGGCGCGTGCGCAGTGCGGCGGCGACACCGAGATCGTCGAGCTCCGGCGGCCGCAGATCAGCGATCGCCGCGCGAAGATCGGCGACGGAATGGCGCGCGAGCGCCGCAAGCTCATCGATCTCGGGTTTGAGCGCATGCGCCTCGCCGATGCGCGCCGCCAGATCCTGCAGGCGGTAGCTGAGGCCGGCGGCAAGCTGGGCCGAGCCGTCGTGCAGGTCGAGCGCCACCCGCTGGCGCTCCTGCTCCTGCGCCTGGATCAGTTGCGCCACGAGGGCCGCGAGTTCGCTGCGCTGCCGTTCGAGATCGCCGAGCAGCGCCTGCTTTTCCGCTGCCTGCCGTTCCAGATTGCAGGCGTCGGAAAGCTGGCCGGCCACCACCTCCAATGTCTTCAGGTCGTCGGCATCGACGCCGCGTCCCCGTGATGGGCCCAGCAGCGTGAGGCTGAGACCCGAGCCGTCTTCGGAGGCAAACAGGATGCCGTCGTTTTCCATGCTCCTGCCGATCGCCAGCCGCGCTGGCGCTGCTTCGTGCAAGGAGGGAAAGACGAGTTCGGCCCGGGAGGCGCCGGCAAAATCGGAAAGCCGGGACAGCACCTCGGGCGCGGCCGTTTCGAAGGCCTGCGCATCGAGCAGGTTTCGTGCCTCGATGATGAAGCGCAGCCGCGCCGCGCGGGCTTCCGCCGCCCGGTAGAGCGCCCGCATTTCCACGACATCGGGCGAATGGGCGGTATCGATATTGTGCTCCAGACCCAAAGGGACTGCTCCTCAAATGAATGACGCGGGCACGATAGTCATTCCGGCGCGAATGTCATCTATGCCGTTCGGCAGACCGGATCGAGGCCACCCGGCAGATGGGGCAGCGGCGCCCGGCACCTTAGATCTCGGTCATGCGGTCGACCGATGCGATGTCCGCCGGAACCGCGATAAAGGAAAGTCAAACATGCGTATGATCATTGCCGCCGCCCTCGTCCTCGGTGTCGTTCAGGTCCAGTCGGCCGCGGCCGCCGGCGAAACGGTAAGCTGCGCCCCGGTGAGCGACGAGCAGGTCGCCAAGCTCTTCGACCGCTGGAACGGCTCGCTCGCGACGCTGAGCCCGGAGGAAGTCGCCAAGAACTACAGCGAGGACTCCGTGCTGCTCGCCACCCTCTCGAACAAGCCCCGCCTGACCCAGGAAGAGCGGATCGATTATTTCAAGCACTTCCTCGCCAACGAGCCCAAGGGCCACATCGACAGCCGCGACATCAAGACCGGCTGCAACTGGGCCGTCGACACCGGCACCTACACCTTCGCGATGAAGGACGGCTCCAAGGTCCCCGCCCGCTACACCTACACCTATGAATTCAAGGACGGAAACTGGCTGATCACCTCCCACCACTCCTCGATGATGCCGGAAAAAGCCGCGGCTCACTGATCGCTGCGACCCGGCAGGAAGACCCCGTGTCCACCCCACACGGGGTCTTTCGCCGATATGACGGGTGAGAGGGCGTGCCGCATTGCTCCCACTCCAAAGAACACTCACCAAGGAAGGAAGTTTTGACGGCCGAGCGAAATCAGGAGTAGCATCCGCGCGGCAGCGGCAGGTCGCCGAAACGGCCGGCCCGGGAGACGCGATGATGAAGCACAGACCCTTTCGCCTGATGTTCTCCGTGCTGGCATTGGTTTCCGCATGGCCGGTTTCCGATGCCTTCGCTGCGGCCCAGCCGATTTTCTGGAGTGCTTTGCGGCCGGCCGATCAGGCCAAGGCGACAATGCCGTTGTCAGGCAAGACGGTCAGCGGCCCGCAGGGCGAAACGCTTGCCTGGCGTGACGAAGGCCATCCCGTCGAATTGACGGGCTTCGTGCTGCCGGTCGACCAGGACGGCGATCTCGTCTACGAATTCATGCTGGTCCCCTGGGCCGGAGCCTGCAGCCACATGCCCTCCCCTCCGCCCAACCAGCTAGTGCGCGTCGTTCCGCAGGAACCTCTGCATCTCGAAAGAATGTACGAGACCGTCACCGTGACGGGCGCGCTGCGGCCCGGCCTGGACCAGGCGCAGTTCTTCATGATCGACGGCGTGCGCGTCCTTGCCTACGGCTACAGCATGAGCCACGCCGAGGTGGCGAAAGCGACGGCGACAAATGATCCCGATCTGCTGACGCTCTCGCCTTTCGGCATCCTGCCTCGTTAGTGGGACGGCTTGCATGAGTGCCGCCAGGCGCGTATATACATAAGTATATATACAAACTGTGGAGTGTTCTCTATGCCACAATATGCGCGCGTCTTTCAATCCGGCAATTCGCAGGCCGTCCGGCTGCCGAAGGAGTTTCGCTTCGACGTGGATCAGGTGGAAGTGACGCGGGAAGGCGATGCGATCATTCTCCGGCCGCGGACCGATCATGGCGTGCGGTGGGCCTCGTTGCGTAGTGCGCTCGAACGCGGCCTCAGCGATGATTTCATGGCGGAGGGACGCGAGCAGCCGGAAGATCAGGAGAGGGCCGGCCTTCGGGACCTGTTCAAGTGATCACCCATCTCATCGACACCAATGCGGTGATCGCTCTGATCGGCCGGAAGTCCGACATGCTGCTCGCCCGCGTCATGGGCAGCGACGAGGGATCGATCGGGCTGTCGAGCATCGTCATGCACGAGCTCTATTACGGCGCCTATAAAAGCGCGAAGATTTCCTACAATCTCGAAACCCTGCGCCTGTTCATGGCGGATTTCCCGGCCGTCGGCTTCGAGCGCGAGGATGCGCTGGCCGCCGGAGAGATCCGCGCAGCGTTGGCGGCAAAGGGAACACCGATCGGTCCCTACGATGTACTGATCGCCGCGCAGGCGAGGAGCCGTGATCTGGTTCTTATTACGAACAATGTCGGGGAGTTCCGGCGCGTGGATGGCCTGCGCGTCGAGGATTGGACGGTCGGGCGGTAGCCCAAGAGAGCTTCAGCCGGCGTTTCGGCATGCCCTATCCACATCCTCCCGCAGTCAGCTTATGCGGAGAGCCCTTTCTCCCTTCCGCTCACATCAAATGTCGAAGGAGCTCGGCAGGATCACCATGTCGCGGATCGTCACGTTGCGCGGCCGGGTCAGCATGAAGACCACGGCTTCGGCGACGTCGCGCGGTTCGATCAAGGCGCCGGCCTCCCTTGCCTTGCGCAGGTTCTCCTCCGGCCAGTCTTTCAGCAAGGCGCTGATCACCGGGCCGGGCGAGACGGAACCGACGCGGATGCCGTTCTTGAAGAGCTGCCGCCGCATGGTCTGGACGAAGCAGTGCATCGCCCACTTCGAAGGGGAATAGACCGGCTCCCATGGAACGGGGGCATGGCCCGCGACCGAACTGGTGACGATGATGTCTCCCGTCCCTCTCTCGATCATGTGGGGGATCACCGTCCGGACGTTCTTTATGACCACGTTCACGTTCAGATTGAGCATGCGGTCGATCGCATCGAGGTCTGCGTCCGCCAGATCTCCGCCGATATAGGTGCCGGCATTGGCATGGAAGATGTCCAACTGGCCGGCCTTCGACAGAATGCGGTCGAGCAGGCTTGCGCAATCATTGGGGTCGAGAAGGTCGAGCCGCAGCGCGATCGCCTTCTCTCCGAGCCTGCCGCAGGCCTCTTTCAGCGCCGCCTCGTCCCGATCGATCATCACGACCGAACCGCCCGCCGCGATGATCGCTTCCGTCGATGCCAGTCCAATTCCCGAGGCAGCTCCGGTGATAGCGGCGACCTTGCCCTGCAAAGCGTTCATATCAACTCCTCCAGTGTGTCGATCATCTATCGCATGCGAGGTCGGTCGTGGCTAGGAGCGGGAATGTGCTGTCGACGGCCTCTGCGCAAAGGACTGGTGGATCGAGTAACAGCGCCGAGAGGCTTCGGTTCGGGAGAGTGGCTGGAGGCCAACCCCACACTCCTCATTCCTGTGCCTGTCACAGGAATCCAGCCACCGCGCGTCCGCGCGGTGAATGACTTACCGCGGGGGAAGGAAGTTTCCTGCGCCCAAGGACTTGGGCGCGCTGGATCCCTGTGACGAGCACAGGGATGACGGAGGAGAGGTAGTGCCCGCGCAATCAAGCATCAGGTGCGCCGGGGATCGGAAACTCCTGCGGTCGTAGCCACCCCGAGGAATTCGCCTAAAAAAGCCCGGGCGCAGCCGAAACCGCGCCCGGGCAAATAAGCTAACCTATCAAACGAGGTCGAAGCGGTCGGCGTTCATGACCTTGTTCCAGGCGGCGACGAAGTCCTTGACGAACTTCTGCTTGGCGTCGGCCTGGCCGTAGACTTCGGCGAAGGCGCGAAGCTGCGAGTGCGAGCCGAAGATGAGGTCGACGCGGGTGCCGGTCCATTTGGCAGCACCCGTCTTGCGGTCGCGGCCTTCATAGACGCCGTCCTTGCCGGCGGCCGGAACCCACTGCGTCGCCATGTCGAGCAGGTTGACGAAGAAATCGTTCGTCAGCGTCTCAGGCGCCGAGGTGAAGACGCCGTGCTCGGGGTTGCCGGCCTTCAGCACGCGCAGGCCGCCGACGAGAACGGTCATTTCAGGCCCGGTCAGCGTCAGCAGCTGGGCGCGGTCGACGAGCGCTTCTTCCGGCTTCATGAACTGATGGCGCTTGCCGTTCACATAGTTGCGGAAGCCGTCGATGCGCGGCTCGAGGGCTGCGAAGGAATGCGCGTCGGTCTGGGCGTCGGACGCATCCGCACGGCCCGGCGTGAAGGGCACGCTGACAGCGTTGCCGCCGGCCGCTGCCGCCTTTTCGACGCCGGCAGCACCTGCAAGAACGATCAGGTCGGCGAGCGAGATCTTCTTGCCGCCGGTCTGGGCGGCGTTGAAGTCCTTCTGGATGCCTTCGAGAACGCTAAGCACCTTGGCGAGCTGGGCCGGCTGGTTGGCGTCCCAGTCCTTCTGCGGGGCGAGACGGATGCGCGCACCGTTGGCGCCGCCGCGCTTGTCGGAGCCACGGAAGGTTGAGGCCGACGCCCAGGCGGTCGAGACCAGTTCCTGCACGGAAAGGCCTGTTGCCAGCACCTTTGCCTTGAGGTCGGCAATGTCCTTGTCGTCGACGAGCGGATGGTCGACGGCCGGGATCACGTCCTGCCAGATCAGGTCTTCAGCCGGAACTTCAGGGCCGAGGTAGCGCACCTTCGGGCCCATGTCGCGGTGGGTCAGCTTGAACCAGGCGCGGGCGAAAGCGTCGGCGAACTCAGCGGGATTTTCCAGGAACCGGCGCGAGATCTTCTCGTAGATCGGATCGAAACGCAGCGCCAGGTCGCTCGTCAGCATGGTCGGCAGATGCTTCTTGCCGGCGTCGAAGGCATCAGGAATGGAGGCTTCGGCGTTCTTGGCCTGCCACTGCTTGGCGCCGGCCGGGCTCGTCGTCAGCTCCCACTCATAGGCGAAGAGGTTTTCGAAGAAGTAGTTGCTCCACTTGGTCGGCGTCTGCGACCAGGTGACTTCGAGGCCGGCGGTGATGGCATCCTTGCCGACGCCGGTGCCGAAGGAGCTCTTCCAGCCGAGGCCCTGGTCCTCGATCGCGCCGCCTTCCGGCTCGGCGCCGATCAGGGACGGATCGCCGGCGCCGTGCGTCTTGCCGAAGGTGTGGCCGCCGGCGATCAGCGCCACGGTCTCTTCGTCGTTCATCGCCATGCGGGCGAAGGTTTCGCGGATGTCGCGGGCCGAAGAGAGCGGATCGGAATTGCCGTTCGGGCCTTCCGGGTTGACGTAGATCAGGCCCATCTGCACGGCGCCGAGCGGTTCTGCGAGCTGGCGTTCGCCGCTGTAGCGCTCGTCGCCGAGCCAGGTGCCTTCAGGGCCCCAGTAGAGTTCTTCCGGCTCCCAGACGTCGGCGCGGCCGCCGGCGAAGCCGAAGGTCTTGAAGCCCATGGATTCGAGCGCGACGTTGCCGGTGAGGATCATAAGGTCGGCCCAGGAGATGCGGTTGCCGTATTTCTGCTTGATCGGCCAGAGCAGGCGGCGGGCCTTGTCGAGGTTGGCATTGTCAGGCCAGGAGTTGAGTGGTGCGAAACGCTGCTGGCCCTGGCCGGCGCCGCCGCGGCCGTCGGTGATGCGATAGGTGCCGGCGCTGTGCCAGGCCATGCGGATGAAGAGGCCGCCGTAATGGCCGAAGTCGGCCGGCCACCAATCCTGCGAATCGGTCATCAGCGCGTGAAGATCCTTCTTCAGCGCATCGAGATCGAGCTTCTTGAACTCTTCGGCATAGTCGAAATCCTGGCCGAGCGGATCGGCGCGGCCGGCATTGTGATGAAGAATCTGCACGTTCAGCTGGTTCGGCCACCAGTCGCGGTTCGTCCGCGCGGTCGGAGCCTTGTGATGGGCAACAGGACATTTGCCTGCGCTGTCAGTGGGGTTGTCCATGATCGTCTCCTTCATTGCTTGATCTGTCTGCCGTTCAAAAAGATGAGCCGGGCCGGCGCCCTGCTCTCTCCCTGCAGTCTTCATATCGGAAGCGTTCAATAATTTTAAGTTGGATTTACTGATTGCTGCGATAAGCTGAGCTTATGAAGAATCTTACCCTGAAACAGCTGCGTTATTTTGAAGCCCTGGCAAGGGACGGCCGTTTTCGCCGCGCCGCCGATGCCTGCGCCATCTCCCAGCCGGCGCTCTCCATGCAGATCAAAGAACTCGAGCAGGAATTGGGCAGCGAGCTCTTCGAGCGTAGCGCGCGCGAGGTGAAGCTCACCCCCTTCGGCCAGACCTTCGCGCTCAGGGTCCGCGACATCCTGCGCGCCGTCGACGAGCTGGGCGAATTTGCCCGCGCCTCGCGCGATTCTTTCCTCACGCGGCTGCGCATCGGCATCATCCCGACGATCGCGCCCTATCTGCTGCCGGCCATTATAAACGATCTCAACAAAAGCTTCGCCGGAATTCAGATCGAGGTGCGCGAGACGCAGACGGGCAAGCTGGTTCAGGAACTGGCGCAGGGCCAGCTCGATATGGCGATCGTCGCGCTGCCGGTGTCGGAACCCTCGCTCACCGAACTCGAGCTTTTCAGGGAGGAATTCGTGCTGGTCCGGCGGCAAGAGGATGGAGATAAGCCGGTGCCCGAGCGCGAGGCGCTGCGCGAAATGCGGCTGCTGCTGCTGGAAGAGGGCCACTGCTTCCGCGACCAGGCGCTGTCCTTCTGCAAGGTAGGGCCGGCCCGCCCGCGGGAAATCATGGAAGGCAGCTCGCTCTCCACCCTCGTCCAGATGGTCGGCGCCGGCATCGGCGTCACACTGATCCCGGAAATGGCCGTTCCCGTCGAAACGCGCTCGGCCCAAGTCTCCATCTCCCGCTTCCCCTCGCCGCAGCCTTCGCGAACGATCGGTATGGTCTGGCGCAATTCGACGCCGATGGCCAAGCAGCTGCAGGAGGTAGCAGAAGCGGTGCGCCGCTCGGCCGAGACGATGCGCGGGCAGCATGCGGGCGGGTGAGGGAGGATGGTTGTCGGGTTCGGGAGGCGTCTTCGCCCGGACCGGCAAATGTCGCCGCTACTGTGTCAGCCGCAAAGTATCCCCACGGATCGCAGCCGCGATGGTCTCATAGACGGTCTTGATCGTCGCCGGCGAGGCGGTGAAGAAATGCGCGCCGTTGGTGGCGCAGTTGCGGATGTTCACCACGTCGGCATCGGCGCTGTAGGACAGCGTATAGATTTCGATGTCGCTCTTTTTCATCGCGGTGCATGCGGCCTGCATCGCCGAGGTGGCGACGGTGTTGCATGTCGGCGATTGCGTTTGAGAGCAGATCCAGTCGAACTTGCCGTTCGGATCGTATTTGGTGTTCATTTCCCCATCGGTCATGAACACCATGACCTTACGGACGGAATCGGAAATCTCCGCGGGCGAGGTCTCGTCTCCCCAGACGCCCTTCCACTTCGGCGACAGCGTGTACCATCCCGCGACCACGCCCGCATCCAGCCGGGTGGAGCCTTCGGAGGTCAGGTTGGTCACGACCTTTTTCAGATAGGCGAAGTCGCCGGTCAGCGGCGTGACCGGTGGCGGACAGAAGCTGGTTCCCGATTTGGGATTGGCGTCCATGGCGACGAAGGCGGAGGTCGCAGGCGGCGCGTCGCTCATGCCGTCGTCGATCGCGCCCGTGTCCTTGACCTCGACATCGGCGCGCGGCTCGATGCAGCCCATCCAGTAATAATTCTTGGAGGTGGACATGAGCGGCGTGACGCCGTCGATCCAATAAGAGAGCGTGTAGCTGGAGGAGGTGTAGACGGATTTGGGGTCGGTCCAGCGTTTGGGAACCGCAGCCGCTCCATTATAGGACTTGAGCCAGTCCGTATGAGCCATGCCGAAATTGACGCGGCTGGAAAAGGGCACGATCGAGATCTTGGTCTTGTCGACAAGCGAGGCGTTGGACGAGAAGGCCTGGAGGAAGCTGGCGACCGCGGTCTGCATCGGTGTGAAGCGGTTCTCCTCGATCATCGAGCTCGACACGTCGAGAACCAGCGCGATCTCCAGCTGCTTCACCCCCGGCAAAGCCGCGCAGGACCGGATGGCAATCGGAACGGACTGGATATTGGCCACTTTCATGAAGGTGGTGGGGACGGCGTCCGACACGTCGAGGCACAATTCCGACTCGTCGCTCGCCACCTCAGGCTCGCCGACGACAGCCGTCTCGAGCTTCCCATTGGCCGACAGGAAGGCGTCGATCGTCTTTGAGATCGTCGCCTGCGGCATGCCGGACTTGTATTTCGCGGCCGCCGCCAGCACCGCTGAGTCCGCGGCCGACTGCAGATCCGTGCGGCCGTTATAGGCTCTGATGTAGTCGATGGACGCCCCGACCGCCAGAAGCATGGGCACCGCGACCAGGATGACGACGATTGCCACGGCACCGTCGCGGTTTTCGATCAGGCGGGACAGGAAAGACGAACGGCGTGTCATGGGCATCGGCTCGAAACTCAGATTTCTCTTCGGTTTCGAACACGGCTATGGCGGCAACCTTAACGACAGGGAAACGCGTTGCCGCCCCGCAGCGGCAGGGGAAATTTTCCGACGCGAATCGTACAGTCGGCTCTCGATGTGGATATCCCGCGCGTCTGGCCGGCGGGCATCCCCGCCTCAGGTGCGGCGTTTGAACGTATGTTCGGCCGCTGGAAATTTTCGCGAGCGCACCTCGTCGGCATAGGCGGCGGCGGCGTCCGCGACCCTCTTGCCGAGTTCGTCGTAGCGCTTGACGAAACGCGGCTTGAAATCGTTGAAGAGGCCGAGAATGTCGTCGGAGACCAGGATCTGGCCGTCGCAGGCTGAGGAGGCGCCGATGCCGATGGTCGGGATGTGCACCGATGTCGTCACCTCCCGGGCGAGCGGCTCCACCGTGCCCTCGACGACGACGGCGAAGGCGCCCGAGCCGCCGATCGCATGCGCGTCGCGGCGGATCTTCGAGGTCTCGTGTTCGGAATGGCCGACCGAGCGATAGCCGCCTGATGTATGGACCAGCTGCGGCATCAGGCCGATATGGCCGAGGACGGGAATGCCCCGCTTGGTCAGGAAGGCGATGGTCTCGGCCATCTCCTCGCCGCCTTCGAGCTTGACGGCGTCGCAGCCGGTTTCCTGCATGATGCGCACGGCGTTGCGGAAGGCGGCCTCCTTCGATTCCTGATAGCTGCCGAAGGGCATATCGACGACGACGCAGGCATGGGCGACGCCGCGCATCACCGCCTTGCCATGGGCGATCATCATGTCGAGCGTCACGCCGATGGTGGTCTCCATGCCGTAGAGCACCATGCCGAGCGAATCCCCGACCAGCAGCAGGTCGCAATGCTCATCGAGGAGGCGCGCCATCGGCGTCGTATAGGCGGTGAGGGAGACGATCGGCTTGCCGCCCTTCATGGCCGCGATGCGCGTCGGCGTCAGGCGCTTCTGAGATCCGGTGGCGCTCATTTCGTCACTCCCTTTCCCGGCTGGCCGGCGATCCGGTTGTCCCGGATGACTTTGTCGTTCCCGCTCGCCCGGCTGCGGATCACTCGGTTATCAAGCAATCGCGTCGTCCCGATCCGCACGAAGAGCGCCACGACGACCGGGTCTTCGATCGAGGCGACCGGCGCCAGCGTTTCGGCATCCCTGACGGCGACGACCTCGGCCTTCGCCAGAGGCTCGCGGCCGATGAAGGCGTTGAGCTTCGCCTCGAGGTCCTGCGCATCGGTCAGGCCCTCGGCGACGAGGCGCTCGGCCTCGTCGAGGGTCTGCGGCACGATCACCGCCGCGCGCCGCTCATCGGGGTTGAGATAGACATTGCGCGAGGACAAGGCGAGGCCATCGCTGTCGCGCACCGTCGGCACCGGGATCACCCGCACCGGCATGGCGAGATCCTCCACCATGCGCTTGATGATGACGACCTGCTGGTAGTCCTTCTCGCCGAAATAGGCGGTCTGCGGCTGGATGATGTTGAAAAGCTTGGAGACGACGGTGGCGACACCGGCAAAATGGCCGGGCCTGACCGCGCCTTCGAGCTCGCGGCCGAGATCGGGAACGTCGACGACGGTTTGCATCGGGCGGGGATACATGTCCTCGACGCCGGGCGCGAAGAGGAAATTGACGCCGGCCTGCTTGAGCATGGCGCCATCGCGTTCGAGATCGCGCGGATATTTGCCGAGGTCTTCGGCCGGGCCGAACTGCAGCGGATTGACGAAGATCGAGACGACGACGATGTCGTTTTCCGCCCGCGCACGCGTGACGAGCTTGAGATGGCCGGCATGGAGATAACCCATCGTCGGAACGAGGCCGATGGTACGCCCCTGCCGCTTCAGCGCATCGAGCGTGTGGCGCAGCTCTTCAATATTCGAGAAAACCCGCATACATCCTCCCCGCGGCCGGTCACCATCTTGCGCGCGGATAAGAAGTGTAATCGATGCGGGAGGTCAATGCACTTCCGCGACAAAAAACGATTATATACATGGCAGGCGGATCAGGCCGGCCTGTATCCGCCCGGAAACGGCATCTCGCGCGCGGCTTGCCGCAGGGCTAGCAATGTGCGACCTGCACCTCTATCTACCCTCTCCGTCAAGATACCATCACAGTCGGCCGTTATGGAGGATGCATGGACAAACCCTGGAAGATCAGCCGCGGGCCGATCGCGGCGACCGAGCTCGACGTGGAGAAGGCAAACGCGATCAACACGCTGTTGATCCGGCCGGTCGGCGTGCTTCCGGCCAAGCCCGGCGATCCGGTCCTCCCCTTCGCCGTCGGCCTGTTCAACGAGCTGCGCCCGCTCCTGAAGCCCGATGCCGGCGTGACGACGCTGAGGCGCGCGACCGCTGCCTATGTCCATTGCCGCCGCTATTATTTCGCCAGCGCCCAGCCCGATTCCATGCGCCATAACCTCGACGGCGAGCCGGTGGAAGCGCTGTCGGAGGAAGACCGCCTGGTCGCCCAGAAGCGTTTCCTGAGCCTCAAGCACACCGCCGCCAAGACCGAGGAGCCCGAGCCGGCGCCCGTGGTGCTTCCCCCTCCCGTTATCAGCAAGAGCGAGCAGATCCGGGCCGCCCTTCTCGGCAAGAGGAACGTTGCGCGGTAGGGCGATTTGGGCGTCGAGCGGCGTGACGTTCAGGTTCCGTTAGCGCGGCTTGTTTCCGAGCGCATAGCCATCGACGTCCTCACTCAGCGACGTCAGCCGATCCAGCGCCGAGGTCCGCTTGGCGTCTCGCGCCGCCTTGAATGCTGCAACGTTCGTTGCCCGCAGGCGGCGGTGGCTGCCGACCACTTCCGCCGGGAGCTCTCCCGCATCGACCAGTCGGACCAGATACTGCCGGGAAACATTGAGGATATCCGCCGCAGCCTGCGTCGACAGCATCTCTTCATCGGGCAGCACCGTCACGGGGCGCCCCTCGGCGAGAAATTCGGCCGCTTGATAGATGATCTCGGCCAAGACACGCGGCACTTCGAAGCGCTCGCCGTCGGCGTCGATGACCTGAACGTTGCCCTGCTGCTTTTCCGAAGCCGCCCGCAAAAGAGATGCTATGCGGGCAGCAGCAGATCTCTCGGGTGCCGGAACGGCATTCGACGTTTTGGCAGGATTTTTGTCGGACGATGTGCGATGGGGTGTGGCCATGCCGGTAACATGGCATTCAAACGCTATAAACGCAACCAACTTAGTGGTGACGATCGGGAAATTGCGTGGTGAATATGCTGGTCGCTGTTCTTGATGCCAATGTCCTGTTCCCCATGCTGCTGCGGGATACACTGCTGCGCGTTGCGTCGGAAGATTGTTTTCGGGTTCACTGGTCACCTCGCATTCTCGAGGAGATGACACGCAACTTGATCAGCGACTACGGCATGGAACCGTCGAGAGCGGAAACATTGCGAACGGCTATGCAGGAAGCGTTTCCTGAAGCGAACGTGGAAGGCTGGGAAGAGATCGAGCCGACCATGCGAAATGATCCGAAGGATCGGCATGTCGTTGCAGCGGCTGTCGCGGCGGAAGCTGCGGTTATCGTGACGTCGAACATCCGCGATTTCAGCAATCTTCCCGACGGTATCGTTGCCTTGACTCCTGACGAATTTCTCACCGAAATCCTCGTGAAAAGTAAGGCAAAGGTACTGAAGGCGCTAACCATGCAGGCAGCGGCCTATCGGCGACCAAGGCTGACCACAAGCGAACTGATCGGAAGACTCGCCCTCACCTCACCCCGGTTCGCCGAACGGGCTCTCCAAGCTCTTACGCAACGTTGATCCGCTTGCAATCATCCTCAGCCGAGCTTTTTGCCCGCAGCAGCGCCATCAGCATCGGGCCCAACGCAAACTCACCTCGCTCGGTGCGCCGCGTGAGGTCCCGGAGATATCCGCCGGCGGAAGTAATGCTCCCTCCCCTTTGCAGGATGCAGGCCATGACGGTGGCGGCGTTTTCCGGTCCCATCACCGAGCACGCCTGCTCATAGGCCGAGGGGCTGACGTGAAGCATCTTGCGCACCACGATAACAGCCGTCATGAGATCGCGCCAACTGCCGATCGCGCCGCCCGGGCCGTAATCGGCAATGTCGGGGCAGGCCTGGAGAACCGTGGCGAGTGGGAAGGATTTCGGTTTTCCGGCTCTCGTCCGGATGGCAAAGGGCGGTCCCTCCCCGCCATCGGCTTGCGCTTCCAAGCTGTCCTTGCTCGGCTTCGTTCCCGGCTGATGATTTCGGTCGGCCTGCTCCTCCTGCTCCGTTTCCAAGCCCGGTTCAGATTCAGATAGGGATTCTGGGTGAGAATTCTGTATGTGGCGCTCAATCTGGGATTCACTGGTGCTCGGCATCCGCATTTTTTCATGCAGTTCCAACAGGTTGACGATATTTTCGCGGGTTGCCTCGAGTTCTTCCAGGATCGGCGTGAGGTTTTCCAGATTTGCCGCCCTCGGAATGCGCTGCAGGATCGCCTGGAACATCGAAGACATGCGCTCCCAATCGCCGGGAACGGCTTCTTCGATGGCTGCTGAAATCAGCTTGGCGATGTCGCGGCGGCAGATCGTCAGCCGCTCCTTCATGCCGCGCAGCATCTGGCGGTCGGCGGCGATGCGCGCCGCCATCGTCTCGATCTCGCCGGCGCGGGCGAGAAGCGGTGCGAGGCTGAAGCCGTAGGCCTCGTCGATCCCGCCTTCCCGGCCGCGGCGCACATAGCGCTTGCCGTTCGGGCTGTCCTTGCGGGAGATGAGGCCGGCTTCGACCAGCACGGCGAGATGCCGGCGCAGCGTTGCGGCGGCCATGCCGCGGGCTCTGAGGGAAAGCTGCGCGTTGGAGGGAAAGACCACCAGCGGCTTTTCGCTGAAGAGTTCGTCCTCGGGATAGAATGTCAGCAGCGCATCGAGCACCGTCAGCGCCCGGTCCGTCACGTCGAGCCCTGCCCGGGCCTCGCAGACCGATCGGAACAGCTTCCATTTGTTGCGCGTCGTTCCGGCCGCGATCGCTTCGCCGCGCCGCTGTTTCAGCAGCATGGCAAGCGACATCGGCCGCCGCCCGAAGGGCGTCGTCACATAGTCACTCTCCATTTCCTTCACCTCTCATCAGGCAAAAGAAATCCGCTCACCGAAACGATGCGAGGAAGAAAAGTGCCGCAGCATCACTTACGCGTCTGAAAAGACGCGGAGGCGCTGCAGGACTCTTGACTGGGATTCGTGAAAATGCGATTCTCTGTCTTGCTTAAGGATGTGAGAAGGGCTTCCACGACTCGTTCGTTTGGGGGCCTTTTTCTTTTGCGGTTTCAGTCTCCTTGTTTGCCCTCCTCGGCGAGGAATTGCTCATAGAGCGCATCCAGCCTGCCGGAGAGAAATTCCCCGAAGCGGCCGGCATTTTTCGCCTTCATCGAGAGCGAGAACGCCTTGCCGTCATTCTTCATTTCCGCCTGCACCGCCTTGTCTAGCGGCTGCCATTTCACCTTCCTCACGGCGACGGTTTTCTTGACCGGCCGCGCGCTTTTATTGAGCGCCGCATGGAGCGCTTCGAAACGTTTGTCGGAAGGTAGCTGATGAAAGTTGTCGTCTTGCAGGACCTTGGCGACACTTGCCGCATTGGCCGATTTGCCGGCGAGCAGCGAAAGCTCCACCCAGCGCTCGCGGCCGACGCCGGGCGCGGGTCCGATCGCCTGGACGACCTCCGGCGAGATGCGGTCCATGATCGACAGCATCTTCGAGACCGAAGCCGCATTGGCGGCGAGTGCGGTCGAGACGACCTCCCTGTCGTAGCCGAGTTCCTCCAGTTGCCTCGCGAAGAGTGCGCGCTCGATGAAGGTGAGGTCGGCGCGCGCCGAATTCTCCTGACCCTGGGCGATGACATGCGTCCGGTCGTCGATCGCCTTGACGACGGCGCGGACATTGCGGCCGAGCTCGCGGGCGGCGCGAAGCCGCCGGTGGCCGAAGACGACCTGATAACGTCCGTCGATCCTGGCGTGGGGACGCACCAGGATCGGCGTGTCTTGTCCGCGCGCACGGATCGCTTCCACCAGCGCGTGAAAATCCTCGTCGTCCTCGGACAGCCGGTCCTTGACGAAGGAGGCCTCGACGAGATCGGGGTCGAGATCGACCACCGCCTCGCCCTTGAGGAATTTTTCCGCCTGCTTGGCGAGCTCATCCAGCGAACGAACGAGCGACCGGCCCGCGCCGCGCATCGGATAATTCGCAGTGCCCGCGTTCTCATCGGGCATATCGGCCAGCCCTTCCAGCAGATTCTTTCGTGCCATCAGCGTCCTCCGATTGCGGTCATTGTATTGATTTGCTTCACGGAAACGGCGAATTTGTCAGCCGACAAAATCACCGCCCCCATGCCTGGTGGATGAGGCCGGCGATCTCCGCATTGACCGCGTCCATCGCCTCCAGGGCGCGATCATAGGTTCCCCGGTTCATCGAGGCGCGTTCGACCTCGTAGAGTGTCTGCTTGGTGATGCCGGCATCCGAGATCGCGGTGGATTTGACCATCTGGTTCTTCAGCATGAACTCGTGGAACATCGTCGACATGAAGCCGACCATCTGGGCCTGCGGCACGTCGGTCGGCTCGTAGCGCGTGATGAGATAGCGATACCAGGAGAGGTTCACCTCGGCGCCGGCGGCGCGGATCGGTTTCAGGATGCCGCCGAGCATGAGCAGGAACTGGCCCATCGACATGACGTCGAGCATCTGCGGATGGATGGTGATCAAGACGCTCGTCGCCGCCGTCAGCGCCGTCAGCGTGAGATAGCCGAGTTGCGGCGGGCAATCGATGACGACGACGTCGTAGCGGTCGTCGACTTCGGCGAGCGCGCGCGAGATGCGGGTGAAGAAGGTCTTGCCGTCATTGCTCGATTTGTCGGCCATGGCGAGCGGCGTATCGTATTCATATTCCTGCAGGTCGAGATTGGCCGGCACGATATCGAGGCCGGGAAAATTCGTCTTGTGGATGATCTCGGAGAGCGGCTTCTTCTCGCCGTCATAGCGGATCGCTTCGTAGAGGGACGAGGCCTGGTCGAATTCCGGCTGGAAGCCGTGCAGGGAAGAGAGCGAGGCCTGCGGATCGAGATCGACGGCCAGCACGCGATGGCCGGTCAGCGCCAGGTGCTGGGCAAGATGGGCCGCTGTCGTCGTCTTGCCCGAGCCGCCCTTGAAGTTGACGACGGCGATCACCTGCAATTTCTCATGGCCGCGGCGATGGGGCACATACATGCGGCTTTCGGACCGGCCATGCGCATCGAGATAGCGCCTGAGCTCCAGCATCTGCTCGGCGCTGTAGGAGCGGCGGCCGGAGGGCGAGGTCCGCGGGCAGGGGCCTTTGCCTTCGAGATGCAGTTTCTTCAGCGTGCTCTGCGACGCCCCGACGTAATTGGCGACCTCGGCAAGAGAGAAGCTGCGCAGCGTCTTCTTCGCGTTCGGCGGGAAGCGCTGCACGCTGAGCAGATGCAGCTTCTTCGAAATCACGTCGCCGTGTTCGAGAATCTGATCCTCGAAATGCGACGGCGCGGCCTTCAAGGCGTTCGAATTAGCGTTCATCGGCAGCAATCTCTCGGATAACGATTTTCGGGCTCAAAAGCCCCTGTAACCGTTATTATCCGCGATTCTCCGATACCGTCCAAGAAATTTAAGGTTAACGCATATTAACCTTTTCGGTGCTCGTTCAAGCACTTGGCGCTCGCTGCATGATGTCTGGAATGACCGGGAATTTGGGCCGGGGGCGCTGATAGCGCGCCCCCGGCGGCGCCCGGCCGAAGGGGAGGGGTCATTCGGCGGGCTTAACTCAGCGGCGTTTCGCCTGTCGTGATGCGCTGTTCGTCGGCGCCGAACAGGTGAACGGTGTCGTGACCGGGCGCGATCCGCAGCACGTCGCCGGGGGCGGCCCTGATCCGCTCGCGGAAGACGCAGGTCAGCGTCTGCCCTCCGAGCCGCACGAGCACGAGCGTTTCCGAGCCGGTGGGCTCGACGACGATTGTCGTCACCTCGATGCCGTTAGGGTCGAGCATGATATGTTCGGGACGGATGCCGTAGGTCACGGCCTCTCTCGGACGGCGTTCGCTCGGCAGCAGCAGGCCGTCCTCGGTGCGGAACCCGTCCTCGGTCATCGTGCCCTGGATGAAATTCATCGCCGGCGAGCCGATGAAGCCGGCGACGAACAGATTGCTCGGGCGGTCGTAGAGTTCGAGCGGCGAGCCGGACTGCTCGATCAGCCCGTCCTTCATGACGACGATCTTGTCGGCCATGGTCATGGCCTCGATCTGGTCGTGGGTGACGTAGATCGTCGTCGTCTGCAGCCGCTGGTGCAGCTCCTTGATCTCCGAGCGCATCTGCACCCGCAGCTTGGCGTCGAGGTTGGACAGCGGTTCGTCGAAGAGGAAGACGGCGGGATCGCGCACGATCGCCCGGCCCATGGCGACGCGCTGCCGCTGGCCGCCCGAAAGCTGCTTGGGATAGCGCTCCAGCAGGCTTTCCAGCCCGAGGATCTTTGCCGCATTGCCGACGCGCTGATCGATCTCCGATCTCGGCATGCGCTTCATCCGTAGCGAGAAGCCCATGTTCTTGGCGACCGTCATGTGCGGATAGAGCGCGTAGTTCTGGAACACCATGGCGATGTCGCGATCCTTCGGGGCAAGCTCGTTGACGATGTGCCTGCCGATCTGGATCTTGCCCGAGGTGATGCCCTCCAGACCGGCGATCATCCTGAGAAGCGTCGATTTCCCGCAGCCGGATGGGCCGACCAGCACGACGAATTCGCCGTCGCCGATATCGACCGACACGCCTTTGATGGCTTTGAACGCGCCGTAATCCTTGCGCGCATTGCTGACCGAAACATGGGCCATGAAACTCCTCCCGAATTCGCCGTCAAAGTCCGTTCAAGACACTCTTGAGATAATCGAGGCCGAGACGCTCGCCCTCTTTGCGCGCGGCCAAGTCCTTGCCCGGCCAGCCATAGGCGGCATCCTCGTGCTCGATCGACAGCGTGCCGTCGAAACCGTAGCCGCGCGCCTGCCTGAGGAAACGCGGCCAGTCGAGCAGGCCGAGCCCCGGCAGCTTGTATTGCCACCAGCCCTTGCCGTGATAGCCGAGCGCCTGCAGGGCCTCGGCGTCGATCGCCGTGTCCTTGGCATGCAGGATGGCGATGCGATCCTTGACCGCCTCCAGCGCCCGATAGGGATCGACGCCGATGCGGATGAGGTGCGAGGGATCGAATTCGAGGCCGAAGCGGCGGTCGGTAATCCGGCGGAAAAGCTCCTGCCATCCCCTCGGCGTCGTCCCGATGAAATTATCTCTGGGACCCGGCCAGTTCTCGATCGCGAAGGTGAGGCCGCTTGCCTGCGTCTCTGCGATCAGCCCGTTCGCGAAATCGGCAAAGTCGTCGTAGTTGGCTTCCTCGCTCGCCGTGTCGTCCCGGCCGGGGAAGATCACGAAGATCGGAACGCCGGCGGCGGCGATCGCTTCGGCAAATTCTCTTGTCCTTGCCCGAAGCTCCCGGCGCTTGTCGCGGTCGGCATCGAGCTGATTGCCGAAAAAAGTGATCGAGGAGACGGAGAGGCCGCGGCTTCTTGCCAGCGTAACGGCGTCCTCCACCCGCTCGGGCGTCTTGATATGGCCGCCGACATCGATCTCGATCGCTTCGAAACCGGCCGAGGCGGCGAAATCCACCACTTCCTCCAGCGGGCGGTCATTGAGTGTCGAGGTATAGAAGCCGATCTTCACCATATCCTCCCGGGCCTTTCGGTCGTTTCAACCGTTCAGTCGATCCATATTCTTGAGTGGCGAGCGGGTGCGTTGGGCCACATCAGCCGACGCGAGCATCAGCGCCGCCGCCATCGGCATGGCGGCCGCGCCCATGGCCGAAGCGTCCTCGCCGATCGAGGCGCGATGCAGCGAGGGCAGGTTCGTGTCCTCGGCGTCGAGATGTTCGTGCACATAACGCAGCAATTCATCGACGATGCGGATCGGCAGCCGGCCGCCGACGAGCACGGCATCGGGATCGACGATCATGGCGATATGTTTGACCGCGACGGCCAGATGCGCGCTCATTTCCTTCAGCCATTGCGAAACGAGGCGCTTGCCGCGCGCATCGAGCGTCAGCAGATCCTGCGGGAAATGCACCTCGACGCCGTGCTTTGCCAGGAAGTCATAGAGGAAGAACAGCGAGAAGATCTCGCCGAGAAGCTGGACCTTCTGCGCCCCTCCGTCACCATCGGCGATCGGAAGCCAGCCGATCTCGCCGCTGAGGCCCATGGCGCCGCGATGGCCGTTGCCGTCGAGAACGAGGCCGCCGCCCGGGCAGGCATTGACGGCTATATAGAAGAAGCTGCTGCTTTCCGCGCCGAGGCCGTAATCGAGTTCGGCAAGGGCTGCGGCATTGGCTTCGTTTTCGATGAAGACGGGATGCTGCGTCAGGTTTTCGAGCGCCGCGCGCACGTCGAATTCCGTCCATTCCTGATAGGCGTCAGGCTTGCCGAGCAGTGAGATTTCGCCGAGCCAATCCGGCATGGCGAGGCCGATGCCGGCAAGGCGCGCATCGTCGATCAGCCGGCTGCGCTGGAAATGCGAGATCGCATCTGATGTCAGCTGCATGAATTCCGCCGGCAGGATGAAGCGTTTTTCATGGTGCACGCGGGCGCGCACGTTGCCGACGGCGTCGACGGCCAGGATCGTCAGATGATCGCGGTCGATATTGATGCCGATCGCGTAATAGGCGTCCGGATTGATCTCGAGCTCGATCGCCGGCTGGCCCCTCAGCCCATGCCGCCGGCGGGCTTCCATGATCAGGCCCTCGTCGAGCAGACGATCGACGATGCGGGCGATCGCCGGTTTGGTGAAGCCGGTACGTCTCGCGATCTCGGCCCGCGAAATCGGCGCCTGGCGGTGGATGCAGCGGAGCACGACGGCCCTGTTGTGTTCGCCCGCGTCTTCGACATTGGCGCCCGTCAGATCGGGAGAGAGCCTGGCGCCGAGTGTCTGGTTCATGCGTTCAATCCTTCCGCACGTTGGAGAGTGAAGCAGACCTCTTCATCCCTTCACCGCGCCGCTGGTCATCGCGCCGAGGATCAGCCTCTGGAGCGACAGGAAGGCCACGATCGCCGGAACGACCGAGATCAGGCAGGCGGCGGCAAGCAGCTGGATGGACGAGTCGGTCTGCATGCCGCGGAAGTTAAAGATTCCGACGCCGATCGGCATCAGGTCATTTTTGGTGAGCAGCAGGAAAGGCACGAGGAATTGCGACCAGCCGGCAATGACCGTGATGATGAAGACCGAGGCGATGCCCGGTGCCGACAGGGGAAGGATGATGCGCCAGAAGACCGAGAAGCGGTTGCAGCCGTCGATCATGGCGGCCTCGTCGAGGCTGCGCGGAATGCCGTCGACCGTGCTTTTCAACAGCCAGGTCGCCAGCGGAACGCCGAGGGCGATATAGACCATGACGACGGCGAAATGCGTGTCCAGCAGGCCGAGGCGGTTCATGTAGCGATAGAGCGGCACCATGATGACGAGCGGCGAGATCATCTGGAAGAGCAGGAGCCCCATCATCGACAGGCCCTTGCCGCGGAACTGGAAGCGGGAGAAGGCGTAAGCGGCGGGCAACGCAACGATCAGCACGCCGAGCCCGCTCAGCGCCGCAAGCTTCAGGCCATTCCAGAGATAGATCGGAAAGTAGCTGTTGTTCAGAACGGTGATGAAATTCTGGATGGTGGGATTGTCGGGAATGTAACGCGCCGCGCCGCGATAGACCTCGCGCTTGTCACGCAGCGCCATCGACAGGAGATAGGTGAGGGGGCCGGCGAAGAAGACGAACATCACCAGCATGAAGAGATAGCTCATGGCGTCGCCGAGCCGGCTTCCGGTGCGTCCGCTCATTGCTCTTCCTCCTTCGGCAGGAACGACGCATAGACGAAGGCGAGCCCGAGGCTGATGATCAGCATCAGCACGGAGAGCACGCTGCCGCCGGAGAGATCGTAATTTCGGAAAACGATGTTGAAGACATAGAGCGAGATCACCTCGGTCGCGCGCCCCGGTCCGCCGCCCGTCAGCGTGATGATCGCATCGAAAGTGTTCACCGTCTGGATGGTGATCAGGATCATGTTGACGAGGATGGCGGCGCGCAGCTGCGGCAGCGTGACGAAGAAGAACTGCTGCGAGGCGCTGGCGCCGTCGACCTCCGCCGCTTCGTAGAGCGAGGGGTCGATCGATTTCAGCGCCGCATACATGACGACCATCGAAAAGGCGGTGCCGCGCCAGATGTTCGAAATCAGCGTCGACCAGGGCGCCATTGCCGGGTCGGAAAGCCAGGCAACGGTCGGCATGTGCATCAGCCTCAATATGCTGTTCAGCGCACCGTAAGGCGCTTCGGAAAACAGCATCTGCCAGATGATGCCGCCTGCTATGCCCGGCACCACCCAGGCGACGAGCGCCGTCGTCCTCAGGATCGTGGTGCCGAACAACCCGCGCTTTTCGCCGCGAATGACGGTGACGGCGACCGCAAGGCCGAGGATCTGCTGGCCGATGACGCTGCCGCCGACGAAGATCAGCGTCGCCCAGAGAATGTCGGGCAGTTGCGGCGAGCTCAGCGCATTGGCGATCGAGCCCAGCGTATAATCCTGGGTGTCGCCGATCAGCGTCGCATTGGTGAAGGACAGCCGGAAAACATCGATGACGGGATAGAGGTAGAATATGCCGATGACGATGATCACGGGCATGATCCAGGGCAGCGGCGCACCGGCGAACCGGCGCATGAACGTTCTGCTTTGAGGCGGGCTGTCAGCCTCGATGGCAATAGGGCTCATTGGCTTCTCTGTCCCCGTTCGTGCGGATGGCTGCCCCTCACCCTAACCCTCTCCCCGCTCGCGGGGAGAGGGGACGTTGCCCCGCGAGAGGTGGATGGGAACGGAGAGCTTGCGGCATGTTCCCTTCTCCCCGCWWGCGGGGAGAAGGTGGCGGCAGCCGGATGAGGGGCAAGCCGCGATCCCTAACATCACAGACGCTTGTAAGCCTCCATCGCCGCGCTGAATGCGGCGTCCAGGGCTTCCTCCGGTTTCTTCGTTCCCGAGAGCACGTCGCCCATCATGATCTGGATCTGGTTCGAGATCTCCGGATAGATCGGCACGCCCGGGCGTGCCTGGCCGTCGACCAGCGCATTGGCGAAGGTCTTGTTGGCTTCCGTCGAGAAGACCTCGTACTTGTCGAACAGCGACTTGCGGGTCGGCAATTGCTGCTGCAGCGCGTTTGCCGGTCCCATATAGACCTCGCGCGCCAGGTTGGCGCACATCTCCACCTTGTCCTTGTCCTTGCTGAAGGAGGCGATCGTCCAGCCGCCGGTTCCTGTCGATTTCTGGTCGGCGGTCGGGCCGGGGATCGGCGAGAAGGTCCAGTTCTTGAATTCCTCCTCGTCGAGCGTCGACTTCAGCTGCGCATATTGCCAGTTGCCGCCGATGAAGAGCGCCGTCGTCGCGGCTGCCGCCGCCGCGTTCATGTCGTCGTAGTTGGCGATGGTGGTGACGCGCTTGGGGGCCGCGCCGGAATCGACGAGATCCTTGAAGTAGTTCAGCGCCTTCAGGAATTTCTCCTTGTTCTCGCCTTCGCCGAAGACGGGCTTGCCCGAATCGTCGACGAGCTTGCCGCCGAGCGCCCAATAATTGGCGAGCCAGTCGAAGGTCGTCCCTTCCCAGCGCCCGCCGTTGAAGAGCACGCCTTCCATGCCTTCCTTGGTGGAGGCGAGCGCAGCCTTCTTCAGGTCGTCCCAGGTCGCAGGCGCATCAGCGACGACAGACTTGTTGCGGTAGAGCACGCGAAGGTCCGTATC
This sequence comes from Rhizobium sp. BR 249, assembly GCF_047445895.1. NCBI lineage: Bacteria > Pseudomonadati > Pseudomonadota > Alphaproteobacteria > Hyphomicrobiales > Rhizobiaceae > Rhizobium > Rhizobium sp. BR 249. The sequence goes on from NZ_JARWKX010000032.1 coordinate 37,257, forward strand.
CCACCACCAGGCGCGCACCGTCTGGTCCTTATCGGTGATGCCGCTGCGGATGAAGGGGAAGAGATCGTCCACTTCTTCCTTGGAGAAATAGGGCGTGAAATCGGCCAGCACCTTGTTGACCATGAACTGCGACAGCACGAAGGAATCGACGGCGGCGCAATCCGGCGCGTTGCCGGCCTTGGCCTGCTCCAGCATCTTGGCCTGTTCGGTGCCGATGTCGGAGGACATGAATTGCATCTGCAATTTCCAGTCCGGATGCTTCTTGATGAAATCGACGAAGAGCTTCTGGTAGCCCTCGGCGATGGCGGGATCGGAATTGTTCGGGCTGTCGTTCGTCAGGCGGACGACGAGGGTTTTGGCCGCATCGGCAAGGCCGATCCGGTCTTTGGTGGCAAGTTCCTGGGCAAAAATCGTCGATGCTGAAAATAAGATAGTGCTCAGCGCCAATGCGCTGACGGTTGCGCTCTTCATGATGGGTCTCCTCCCCATTTTGAACGAATACAGCCTGGCGGTCGGTTGACCTCTCCTCATTTCCGTGCTGCATTAATTAGATTAAGTTACTTTGATTTGATGTCAAGCCAGAGCTTGGGAGGTTGAGATGCTGGCGACATTCAACAGCAGCTAGCGCGCGTCCCGGTTTTCGGAAGGGACCTGCGCCAAATTAAAGTGATGGCGACGTCCGGTCGGACGCGCGGCGCATCGACCCGCAATTTTCCTAAAGAGAAAACACGAGCGATCGCGGATGGCCGCGATGGCGGGTTTGGTTTTGCCTGGCTGCGTGCGGCCGGAAACTGTCCATGGAGGAGAAGATGCGTTTACTCATTCTCGGCACCGGCGGCATGGCCAACCAGCACGCCGCGCGCTTCAAGGCGATCGAAGGCGTCAGCGTCGTCGGCGGCGTCGATGTCGTTCCGGAGCGGCTTGCCGCCTTCTGCACCGAACACGGCATCGCCAATCATTTCACCTCGCTCGAGGAGGCGCTTGCCTGGGGTGAATTCGACGCGGTGGCGAACGTCACGCCCGACAGCATCCACCACCCGACGACGCTGCAGGCGATTGCCGCCGGCAAACATGTCTTCTGCGAAAAGCCGCTTGCCACCGATGCGGTCAAGGCGATGGAAATGACCGAGGCGATCGAACGGGCCGGCAAGGTCGGCATGGTCAATTTCACCTACCGCAATTCGCCGGCGCTGCAGAAGGGCCGGCAGATGGTGCTCGCCGGCGAGATCGGCGCGGTGCGCCATGTCGAGGCCTCGCACCTGCAAAGCTGGTTGGTCGGCCGCCATTGGGGCGACTGGAAGAGCGAAAGCAAATGGCTGTGGCGGCTCAGCAAGAAGCACGGTTCGAACGGCGCGCTCGGCGACATCGGCATCCATATCGTCGATTTCGCCTCCTACGGCTCAGGCCTCGACGTCGCTCATGTCTTTGCGCGGCTGAAGACCTTCAGCAAGGCGCCTGACGATAAGATCGGCGACTATGATCTCGACGCCAATGACAGCTTCACGATGAATGTCGATTTCACCAATGGCGCGATCGGCACGATCCAGGCGACGCGCACGGCGGCCGGCCAGATGGATCAGCTGCGCCTTCGGGTCTACGGCGAAACCGGTTCGATCGAGATGATCTACGATACCGGCAAATCGACGCTGCGCGCCTGCCTTGGCGAAGACGTGCACACCGCGACATGGCGCGACGTGCCCTTCGATCCCGTCGAGACGAACTACCAGCGCTTCGTCCAGGCGGTGCGGGCGGGCAAGACCCAGGAGCCCTCCTTCCGCCGTGCCGCCAACATCCAGAAAGTGCTCGACAAGGCGCTCGCCTCCGATCTCAGCCACGCCGACGAGGTGCTGACTTGATCATCATGCAGAAGCCGGCGGCAGCAGAAGCGTGTTGAGAAAGGGCAGGAGGGCAGCACCCAGCGCCACGCCGCCGCCACTGAAGCTTGCCGGCCGCATCGGCGAAATCCAGGGCGTCAGCAGCGGCCTGGTCGAGGTGTCGCGCCGCTCGACGGAGAGCTGGTGGATCAGCGCTTCGATCACGCCCTGCGGCAGGTCGCCGCCGATCATGACGACGCTCGGGGCGATGAAGCCGGCCATGGCGATGATCGGGTCGAGCAGATGGCCGGCCGCCTCGCGTATCCATTGCGACAGCGACGGCGAGGAAAATTCCTCGCCCTTCAGCAGGCGCGCGAAGTCCTCGTCGCCGATGCGTGAGCGCAGGGAGGAAAAACCGACGACGGTGTTGAGCTGGAGATTATCAGGCCCGGTCAGCATTTCGCCGATGCTGCCCGCCCGCCCATGCACGCCGGAATAGGGAATGCCGCGAATGAGGAAACCGGCCTGCACGTCGTCATCGATGATGATCATCGCGAGCCCGCCTTCCGGCGTGGAACTGCCGATCGTGCGCTCGGCAAGCAGGCTCGCCGTGCACTCGTTCTCGACGTAGAGGCGCGAGATCGCCGACATCGCGGAGAGCTGCTCGCTCAGCGCATCATTCCAATCGTTGGCGGCGATCCCGAGCCCGACAATCGGCAATGTCGCATGGCGATCCGCCATGTCCCTCACCGCCGCGTGCACCGCGCCGACCCCGTCTTCCGGTTCGACGTCGAAATAGACCCGGTCATGCACCTGGCCGCTGAGATCGATCAGCACGATCTCGCCGCGCGTCCGGCGAAGCTTGACGCCGATCGAAAACGCGCCCTCCGGCCGCAGCGCGAATTCCGTCGCCGTCGCCCCGCCGCCAAGCCCGTTGCGCCGGTTCGACGTCACGAGCTTCTCTTCGGCCAGCCTGCGCAGAATATTGGTAATGCCAGGCCCGGTCAGCCCGCTATGCCGCCCAAGCTCGGTGCGCGTCAGCGGCCCATGCCGGCGGATGGCCTCCAGAATGACGCGAATGTTCCGGTCGGCGATCTCCCCCGACCTCAGACCCACCGTTTTGGCGCGCGGCGCGCCCATCTCCTGCGTGTGAAGCCGACGCGGCCCTGACCGAAGATACCGCATGACTGTCTTTCCTAGAGCAACATTTCGGCTGTGTAACACGCTTGTCGGTGTTCGTAACGATTTTCCAATAGACGTGAAGCTAACTAGTTCCGTTGGCTGCTTCAGGAGGTCAGAATGGCGTCCATACCGACTACGGCCGAGTTGATGTCAACGATCGTTCGCTTAGAGCAGCGTTATCGTGGAGACGATAACGCTGCTCTTTTCGCCGTCTATGAAAAGCTATGCGAGCGTTTCGAAGAAGATTTGACGGAGGAGCGCGATGTCCTGCTCAGCAAGGCGGCTGCATTGATGGTGATAAAATACTGGGTCGAGCAGGCGGCATGAAATGGTTTTCTCATCTGAAGCGAGACCTAACCTAAAGATCGATTTCAAACATGACCGATGAACATTCTCCCGCCGCCGGCGACCCGAACCCCACCCAGCCAATTTTGGTATTGCGAGGGAGCGTCAGAGCGCTCTTCATGGTCCTTGGCGTCATGGCACTCATTTTCGTCTACCTCGCACTGATCGCCCTTGGGCAGATCGAAATGAGCAGACGCACGAGCGGCGTCGGAGAGGGCTTGGCCGCGATCATCTTCCTCGCCCTCATCGTCTATGTTGTGGTAAACGCTCGGAAGACGGACTTCACGAAGCCCGTAATGGTGATCGGGCCCGACGGCATCGCTGCTCAAAGGCTGCCGAAGCTCATCCCTTGGTCAATGATCGAACGTGTCGATATCCCAGAGACCGGGCAGGCGGGATTTATCTATCTTACTGTGAGCAAGGAGGCTGAACCGGAGATACTTGAACAGTTGCGCAAGCGGCAGCCTCTTGAAAGGACCTTCGCCATACCGCACAGATGGATTCCGGGGTTCAGTTCAAGCGAAGTCAAGGACATCGTGAATCGCTATTTTGAACGCTCACGACAGAGCTGAGGCGGGATGAAATTTCCGCTTCCGACAGCTCATCTCCTGAGCTCGCCGTCGAGCAGCCGTTCCTCTAATAGCTGCAAGGACGATCATTGCCGAATCCGGAGCGGCAGGCCGGCCGGAGCGAAAAGTCGGCACTGCCATATCCGACCGAACCGGTCTGAACCCGATCGCTTGAGCTCGTCGTGCAGGATGATAACGACACGGCAACCGCGATGACAGCAGCCACGGCTGCCAATGATTTGCGAATCTGAAGCATCCCACCCTCCCCATCGATGCCCGCGTAATTGCTGGGAAATAGGGCCGATGCGGCGATCCGGTAACTGTCGTTGCCGATCAAGATTTCGTTATTCTTTCAACGTCCATCGGCTTTCGTATCGCTCCGGTTTCATGGCGCTTCATTGATGCAGGAAGCCAGAGCCCGGCGAGGCGCGAGTGTCACCTCGCGTAAATGGCGAATTGGATTCTGGATTTGCGTGCCATATGAAGCGATTAGAGAAATTCTCGCTCGTCTACCAGGTCACCATGCGCCTCAGCTTCTTCGCTTTAATTCTGCTCTTCGTTCTGTCGGTCTCATCGCAGTCTGCCGCGCAAGAAGATCGTCGGTCTTTCGGCTTGCACGACCGCCTGCCGGGCGAAGACCCTTCCTGTGATTTCGTCAACCGTTCCTATGAGCGCACCGTAGGAGGTGCTTACGCGACCCGGCTCTACGGCGTTCAACCGACGGGTGCTTTCGAGTTGCTCTTACTTCAAGTCTTCATTGGCGATTTAGCCTATGATCGGGAGGGGCTCGGTAGATGGCATTTGCGATACCGTGGGCTGCGCAAGACGGTAGATGGTATCGGAGCCGTTTTCCGGCATTGCTCGAACGCTTCCGACAGCCTTTATGGAGCAGTGCCCGTGAAGGTTTTTCAGGTGGAGTGGGCAAGAAATGGCTATAACGCTAAATCAGAAGTCGTGATTTCTACGGCAACTTCAAAGATCATCAAAACCACCCGCCAGTTCGTTGGAGCCACCCCTACCGGATTCCCCGTGATGACGGAAATTTTCGACACGAAGCGAGATCGGATCAAAGCCCCTTCCGATGCAATCGATCTTCGTAACGAATAGCCTTTCAATCGCACTGAATCATCTCTCTGCATGACACGAGGATCGTGCCTCTCCTTTGAACCCGCCTCCCATCAACCGTGGTGGCGGATACGAAGGGTCTAAACCGTGCTTTAAGAATGCCTGCATCCATCACTCTCATCCGCACTTGACGCCAAATCAAAGTTACTTAATCTAAGCGTCAGCCGGACCCGCTGGGAGGAGGGGTCGGCATTTGCGATCCCTGTCGCACCATCTTCATCTCCCAAAGCCATGATTCCGGATCGCGCGCCGCCGATTTTTGAACAGGATAAGCCATGCCGCTCACCATTGCCCAACGCCTCGACAGCCTGAAGGTCCGTATCGCCGAGCTCGCGCATTGGCGGGACCGGTACAGCAGCCCGATCGACGGCTGGACCTTCGAGGGCGAGCCGATCGCCCATCATCAGGATTGGCCGCATCGCCAGGGCGTGGTGCATTTTGCCGTCAGCGCCGAGGCGCCGGCGAACTGGCCGCTCGAAGATATCCGGCTGCAGCTCGATCTCGGCGGCGAGAGCCTGATCACGCTGAGCTACCCCGGCGGCGAGAGTGAAACATTCGGTCTCGATCCCTATCATCAGGAATTCCCGGTCAAAGGCCGCCGGTTCTCGATTACGACGGAAAGCGTCGCGCGCTTTCCGTTCGGCGAGCCGAACCGGGCGCCGCGGTTGAACAAGGCCCGGTTTATCTGGCTGGACGGCCCTGCTCATCGCCTGCATCTTCTGTTGAAACAGGTTGTCGAGGCGATCGGCGTACTCGGCGAGCATGAGGTCGTGCCGCATCTGATCGATGCCGCCGAGCAGGCCCTGCGCAGCCTGGACTGGCCGTCGGATACGGCGGCTTACATCTCCCGCACATCAGGCGCCGTGATGCAGCAGAAGATCTGGGAGCTGCCAGAGCTCGAGGCCAACCCGGCGGGCCTCTCCGACGAGCAGAGCGCTTCGGCGGCTTCCGCTTTCGAGGCGCTGACGGCGCGGTTGAAGGAGCTGCAGAAGCGCTTCCCCCCGAATGGCGAACTGCTGCTGACCGGTCATGCGCATATCGACCTTGCCTGGCTCTGGCCCTATCGCGAGACGCGGCGGAAGATGCGGCGCACCTTCAATACGGCGCTGTCGCTGATGGAGCGCTCCGACGATTTCCGCTTCAACCAGTCGACCGCCCACTATTACGCGCAGATGGAAGAGGAAGATCCGGAGCTTCTCGACCGCATCAAGGAGAAGGTCGCGGAAGGAAAGTGGGAAACCGTCGGCGGCATGTGGGTGGAGCCCGACACCAATATGCCCACGGGCGAAAGCCTCGTCCGCCAGGTTCTCTACGGCCAGCGTTATTTCGAAAAGACCTTCGGCGCGCGCCATACGGTGTGCTGGCTGCCGGATTGCTTCGGTTTTTCCGGCGCCCTGCCGCAGATCCTGAGACAGGGCGGCATCGACAGCTTCTTCACGATCAAGGTCAACTGGAGCGAGACCAACCACATCCCCTCCGATCTCTTCTGGTGGAAGGGCCTCGATGGCAGCCAGGTGCTGACCCACACCTTCGACAATCCGATGCAGGGATATAACGGCTTCGTGCAGGCCGACTGCTATGTGCCGACATGGAAGAATTTCCGCGGCAAGGTGCAGCACGATACCTCGCTTCTCGCCGTCGGCTATGGCGACGGCGGCGGCGGCGTGACGCCTGAAATGGTGGAGCGGGAAGTGCAGCTGCGCGATTTTCCGGCGATCCCGCAGGCCCGTTGGGGCACCGTCAAAAGCTTCTACGAGCGGGCGCACAAAACCGCTTCGGAGAAGAAGCTTCCCGTCTGGGACGGCGAAATCTATCTCGAACTGCACCGCGCCACGCTGACGACGCAAAGCGGCGTCAAGCGCAAGCACCGCCAGGCCGAACGCGCGCTGATCACCGCCGAGACCCTCGCGTCGCTTGCCCATCTGCTCGGCGCCGAAAAGCCGAAAAGCCTGGAGGCGGACTGGCGCGTGGTGCTGAAGAACGAGTTCCACGACATCCTGCCGGGTTCGAGCATCCGCGAAGTCTATCAGGATGCGGAGCAGGAGCTCGGCGGCGTCATCGACCATGCCAAGGCCGAACAGGCCAAGGCCTTGCTGGCGCTGTCGGCCAATCTGCCGAAGGGCGGGGTCACGGACGCCCTCATCGTCGTCAATCCGTCGCTTGCGGCCCGCCCGGTGAACGCCAGGCTGGCAGACGGCACGGCGCTTTCGGCCGCCGAGATCGTCGCTCCCTTGTCGGTCGCCGTCTTCGACAGGCAGGCGCTGAAGCCGGCGGGCGGGCTGAAGGCCGGCGCCGACCGCCTCGAAAACGATCATCTCTCGGTCGTCATCGGCAAGGACGGGACTGTTGCCAGCCTCATCCATAAGGCGAGCGGCCGCGAAGCGGTCGCCGGCTCCGCCAACCAGCTCTGGGTCTATCCGGCCGACAAGCCGCGCAACTGGGATGCCTGGGATGTCGATGCCGACTATGTAGAAAAGGGCATCCGTCTCGAAGCGCCTGAGAGCATCAGCCTCGTCGAAAGCGGCCCGCACCGCGCGGCGATCCGCGTCGTCCACCGCTACCGGCATTCGAGCGTTACGCAGACCTATGTGCTGACCGCCAATGCCAAGCGGCTCGACATCGAAACGACGATCGACTGGCACGACCGCCGCACCCTGCTGCGCACCGTCAACCCGGTCGACGTGCAGGCGCGCAAGGCAACCTTCGAATGCGCCTACGGCGTGGTCGAGCGGGCAACGCACACGAACACCTCCTGGGAACAGGCGATGTTCGAGGCCGCCGCCCATCGCTTCGTCGATATCAGCGAGCCGGGCTTCGGCGTGGCGCTCCTCAACAATGCCAAATACGGCCACAGCGCCCGCGGCAATGTGATCGGCATGAGCCTGGTGCGCGGGCCGGTCTATCCCGATCCGCTGGCCGATGAGGGCGAGCAGAGCTTCACCTATGCGCTGATGCCGCATGAAGGCACATGGCATGACGGCGGCGTGCTCGACGAGGCGCTCGATCTCAACCAGCCGCTGGTGACGGCCGAAGCGAGCGGCCTCTCCGCCGGCAGCTTCGCGCCATTGACTGTCGCGGGCACCCCCGTCGCCTTCTCGGGCCTGAAGCCCGCGGAAGAGGGCGAAGGCCTCATCCTGCGCCTCTACGAACCGGCCGGCCGCCGCGGCCGCCTGTCCCTTACCCTGCCTTCCGGATGGAGCGCGTCGCAGCCGCTCAGCATTCTCGAAGAGCCGATGGAGCGCAAAGGCCCCGCCGATATCATGCCCTTCGAAATCAGGACCTGGAGGCTGCGGAAGGGCTGACATTCCTTTCTTGGGGATCACGCTCCGCCGCTACAGATAAAATGGGACAAACTGGACAAATTGGCCATTTGAGACTATATCAGTTCCAGGTAAGAACGGAGATGGTTTCATGGCTGGTTCCCAGATGCAGCTTGGCCGCGCTCGTCAGGCTGAGGTCGCCGATCGCGTTGCCGCCAAAGTCGCCGACGTGCTGAAAGCCGATGCCACGTTCGAGTCCGGCTCGGTTGCCTTGTCCGCCAGAATTGCGGGAGCGGCGGCTGCGGCCATTGTCGATCTTCCCGTCAGCGCGCGACGCGAACTCAGCAGGCGCCAGGGTGAATTGGCCCGGCGCATTCGTGGCCTTGTGGAGGCTTTCAGCGATGCGCCGGATGGCGGCAAGATCGCGCTTGAGATTCCCCAAGGCGTAGAACCCTCCAGCGGCGAGGGGCTTGGGAAGATCGTCACTGCGGAGGAGGGCGAGCGATTGCTGGGCGAGCTTGCGGTCGCCCGCAGGCTCGAGGATTGGGCCGGACCGGTTGCCGGCGCAAGCGAACTCCAGCGCGATTTCGGAATTGCCCGCTCCACCCTCAATCGCTGGCAGCATGCCGGCGAGGTCATCGCATTGCTGAAGGGAACGAAGAAGCACGTCTATCCGATTGAACAATTCATCGACGGACGTCCCGCAAAAGGCATAGGAGCGATCGGCTCTCTCGTGCCCAATCAGCGGGTCGCATGGCTGTGGCTCTGCCAGCCGAATCCGATGCTCGGCGGGCGCAGGCCCATAGACCTTCTGAAACAGGATCGTGCGGACGAGGTCATCGACGCGGCTCAGACCTATTTCGCCGCGCAATGACGCTCGACAAATCAGTTCTGCAACGCCTCGCCGTCCGCGCTGATATGACCGGCTATGTCAGGATCATTGCGCGCGCCCATGCGGCGACGCCGCTGGGCATGGGCTTCGGCAAGACGCGTTTTTCAAGCCCCAAGGATAAGTTCCGGCTGCTCTATCTCGCTCAGGATCCCATGACGGCGGTGGCGGAAACGATTATTCGCGACCGGTTTCAGGGCAAGGCCGAGCGATTGATCCTGCGGGAGGAATTCGACCGCTATTCGATCGCGGCTGTGCGAAATCCCAATCCGCTTTTCCTGCTCGACCTGCGCTACGAAGGGGCAAACCTGCTCGGGGTTGCGACGGATGCCGTTCGGGCAAGGGCGCAGACGAGCGGACGCCGGCTCAGCCAGGAAATCTACGATCGCACCGATTTCGACGGCATCCTCTACATGTCCCGGATCACCAACAAGCAATGCGTTGCCGTCTATGACCGTGCCACGGCGAGCCTCGATGCCGATGGTCCCGCATTGGATCTCATCCGTTTGTCCGCACTTGTGCCCATACTGGATACCTTGCATGTTACCGTTGTAGACGGGAATTGATGTCCAATCGGTGAGAAGAGGCTTTCGGCAACACGGAAGAGCGACCGCCAGCCATATCCACTTCTAGCAGTCATTATCCCAATTGCGCATCCAAGTTGCGGGCACGGGAAAAGTGAACTTTTTATTAGATTTTTATTGATCTGTTAGCCGGCTCAGGCATGGCAAAACCGTTCTCCTTCAACGGTAAGGTGATCTCGAAAAGCCGGCCGCAGATGTTTCGGTCGAATGATGTCGGCCGCCTATTCGTAGCCAGCCGGGGATATGAAGATTCCTGTTGCCGCCAAGCAGGAACTATACATGCCCGCAAGCATCTTTTCGCGCATCAGCATCAAATTGGCCACGCTTTCCGGCATCGGTATCTTCCTGGTGGCAGTCATGCTCCTGACCACCTGGCAGGGCGGTCAACACGTCCGCGAACGTGCAAAATATCAGGAAGGTCAGTTGATCGTTTCGCGCGATCTGGTCGATGCCAAGGCTTCACTGCGCGGCCTGCAGGTGGGTGTGCGCGATCTGCGTCTCGCCAAATCCACCGATGACATTGCCAAGGCGACTGACTATATCGCCGCGCGCCATCAATCGGCTATGAAGTACCTCGATGATGCCATGGCTGGGCTGCGTATGCAGGTCAATCGGGATCGGATCGTCAAGCTCAAAGCGCTGAGCGATAGTCTCTTTGCAGCGACCGGCGATATGGCCGAAATCATCAAGGGAAAGCTTGCCCTCAAAGCCGGTGACACTTCTCTCGTTGCAAAGGAGAACGACGCACAGGCAAAACTGCTGGCAGTTTCGGGTGACGCGTCCAAGCTGATCGATGAAGGCGTGGAAGCAGTAAAGACGATGGCTGCCAAGGCTGAGGAGGAGGCGAATGCCGCAGCGGCTCTCGTTCTCTACCTCAATCTCGGCATCGGCTTGCTCACCATCATCACGCTGATCGCCGCCGCTGTGTTCGGCGCTCGGACGATTGCAAAGCCGATCAGCGAGATCACCGAAAGCATGAGCGATCTCGCAAAAGGCAATCTCGACGCCGGCATCCCCTTCGCCAGGAGGCGCGACGAAATCGGCCAGATGGCCCGTGCCGTTGAGGTCTTCAAGCAGAACGGCATCAAGGTTCGCGAACTCGACGCCGCCGGCGCGGGCAAGCGCGCGAAGGTCGTCGAAATGCAAAGGAACGTCGATGCCGTCATCACCGCGGCTGTTGCCGGCGACTTCACGCACCGCGCCGTCGCGGAATATGGCTACGAGGATCTCAATCAATTCGCATCCGGCGTCAATGAACTCGTCGCCGCAGTCGATCGCGGTATTGCCGAGACCTGCCGCGTGATTGCCGCACTCGCCGATGGCGACCTGAGCGAAAACATGAAGGGCGAATTCCAGGGCGCCTTCGGCGCGCTCAAGGAAAACGTCGATACGACGATGAGCAACCTGCGCTCGGTGCTCGGTGAGGTGCGCGCGGCCGTCGACATCATCAATGGCGGCGCCGGCGAGATGCGGACCGCCTCCGGCGATCTGTCGCAGCGCACCGAGCAGCAGGCGGCCTCGCTCGAGGAAACCTCCTCGGCGCTGGAGGAAATTACCGTCGCGGTGAAGCATTCGACCGAGCGCGCATCGGAAGCCAGCCACATGGTCGACGAGGCGAAGAGAAGCACCGGCCAGTCCAGCGCCGTCGTCAGCCAGGCCGTTTCGGCCATGGGGCGGATCGAGCAGGCCTCGGGCGAAATCGGCAAGATCATCAGCGTCATCGACGAGATCGCCTTCCAGACCAATCTTCTGGCGCTCAATGCCGGTGTCGAGGCGGCGCGCGCCGGCGAGGCCGGCAAGGGTTTTGCCGTCGTCGCCCAGGAGGTGCGCGAACTGGCGCAGCGTTCGGCCAATGCGGCCAAGGATATCAAGGTGCTGATCAACCGCTCCAGCGAAGAAGTCCATACCGGCGTGAAGCTGGTGACGGCGACCGGCGAAGCGCTGGGCGACATTCAGGGCCAGGTCGTCAAGATCGACGAGCATGTACGCTCGATCGCCACGGCCGCACGCGAGCAGTCGACCGGGCTTTCCGAAGTCTCGACCGCCGTCAACCAGATGGATCAGGTGACGCAGCAGAACGCGGCGATGGTGGAGGAATCGACGGCGGCGGCAAACCGGCTGGCGGAGGAGGCTGCAAATCTCGCCCGCCTGATTGCCCGCTTCAAGCTCGATGCCGCCCAGACGTCGCCGCGCGCCATCACATCGCAAAGCCGCCCGGCACCCTCGCCGGCGCGCGCCCTCGGCCGCAAACTCGCCGGCGCCTTCGGCGCAAAAGCCGCAACGGCGGCCGCCGCATCGTCGTGGGAGGAGTTCTGAGGAGAAGCGGCCGCGAAGACGGATCAGCGCGGCAGACTGGCATCCCCGGGGAAAACCTCGGGTTGTCGACTCCCTACTCCGAGGTTCTTGCTTGACGGCTAATATACTCGACATCAGAATCGCGGGTGTCGTAGATGAGTCGGGTGCACCCGCTTTCACATCGTAGCTCGCCTCAGAAGGATGCGCCGCAGGGGGCTGATTGGCCGTGCGCCGACCAATGCCGTTGGTCGCAGGTTTGCGAGGTGACGCCGTGGGTAAAGTGTTGTCAGCAGTCGGCCTTCCTCGTGGCAGCCCACCCTGGAAGTGGAAGTTCTCATCGCAGAACAGCCGCCGCTGGCTGTTTTGGCCGGCGCTTTTGATCTTCGTTCTGCTCTTTGCAGGCATCGCTGTCTTTTATCGTGAAATGCGCCACATCGGAGCCCCGGTTGAGCACTTCGAGGATCTAGCTCTCGACAAGGCAGCCCGATCACCTGACATAGCCGTCCACGCTGATACGGCTGCTCCTTTGCCTCTTCCGCCGATATCCATATCGCGGCATCTGATCGAGCTGCCGAAGCTTGATTTGGCAAGTCAGTTTCTGCGGGTGTGGCTGGTCCCTGGCGTCAATATTTGCGGCGCGCTTCGAGAGGCCGGCATCGAGGTGAGCGAGTGGAAGGCCGCATCGATGCGCAATCGCGATTATGAATGTTATTTCCAGCGCATCTACGAACGGGATGAGGTGCGGCCGCTCAGTTCGACCTTCCTCAGGGTTCGCGGAAACGAAATGGGCGATATCGTCGAGATCCGCGCCAAGATCGTCGGGCCGAAGGTGGATGCCGAGGGGCGCCTCGCCCCTGATGTCCTGCGCATTTTCGAGATCATCGTGAAGCACGCGTGCTGGCGTGATTTTGAAGATACGCTTGCATCGATCCGAAGCCTTCGCCATGTCGAAACGGAACGGTTCGGCTCTTATCTCAGCTTCACGCGCGAAGCCGGCAGCGAAAACAGCTTTAATTTTGCCCTTGGCCTCAGGGCGGCTCCAGGTTCGCAGGCAAGAACCAGGGCGTATTTTTCGGCAGACCGCTGGCTGGCGCCGGCAGATTCACGCATCCCGCAAACATCATCCGCTTCGACCGCATCGGCAGGTCCGAGATCAAGCTGGAACTGTGGCTGAGCATCAAAGCCTCCAGCGTTATGAGCAAGATCAGCGCGACAGGCTGGCCGCGGGCCGAAAGGCGTCGGGCCGGGCGGCGCAGTTTTCGACGACGAAATCCACGAAAGCGCGGACCTTCCGCGAAAGCTGGCGGTTCGACGGCCAGACGAGCGAGAGCGAGCCGAAGGGCACCATGAAGGCGGTGAGGACGGGGATGAGCGACCCTGCCCGCAGGGCGGATTGCGCGACATAAACGGGCAGGTGGGCGAGGCCCAAACCATCCTGTGCTGCCCGCAGCCCCGCATCCGTGTTGTTGAATGTCAGGCTTTTCGGCAGAAGCAGCCGCTCGTACGGCGCGCTGAATGCCCAGGGCGCGACGCGGCCGCTGGAGGGGTACTTGAAGTGAATGCAGGCATGCCTGAAGAGATCGCCCGGCGTCTCAGGCCGTCCATGGCGCTCGAAATAATCGGGACTGCCGCACACGACGAAATGCTGGTCGCCGAGAGGACGGGCGATCAGCCGCGCATCGGCAAGCTCGCCGCTGCGCACCACGACGTCAAGACCCTCCGTAATCAGGTCTACGACCCTGTCTTCGAAATCCACATCCAGTTCGATTTCCGGGAAGCGCTCGGCAAAGGCCGGCAGCATCGGCATCAGCAGATGATGCCCGACAATATGCGGGACGCTGACGCGCAGGCGCCCCCTTGGGCTTTCCCTGCTTTTCGACAGGGTTGCCTCCGCGTCCTGCATATCGTCGATGATGCGCTTGTAGCGCTCGTAAAGGACCACCCCTTCCTCGGTCAGGCTGATGCTGCGCGTCGTGCGGTTGAAGAGCCGCACGCCGAGCCGGCTTTCGAGACGCGCCACCGCTTTTCCGATCGCGGACGGCGAAACGCCGGCAATGCGCGCGGCTCCGACGTAACTCTGCTGTTCAGCCGCATGAACGAAGGCGAAGACGCTCGTGAGACTATCCATGGCAAGATCTGATTGGAGACATTTTGTCCTTTATGTAAGTCCACGCACGGCGATTGATCAACATTGCGTAACAAATATCCTTTGTCTCGGAAAGCAGGACCGGGGATGAAGGAGTGGATGGCATGCGGGACTATGCAAGAGAATTGCCGGAGCATACGGCGAGATATGTCGGAGAGAACGAGCTGTTCCTGGAAATCTTTCCCGGGAACGGTCGCCCGGATGAGGCCGGCCGACCGCCTCTGCTCTTTGTCCATGGCGCCTTCACCGGCAGCTGGATGTGGAGCAAGTACATTCCGCATTTCATGGCGGCGGGATGGGACTCCTACTGCATCAATCTGCGAGGCCACTACAAAAGCCGGTCGGTCGATTTCACGACGGTCGAATTCGAGGATTATCTGGACGACATTGGTGAGGCGGTCTCCGCAATCGCCGGGGAATGCGCAGCCGCTCCCATCGTGATCGGATTCAGCATGGGCGGAATCCTCAGCCAGAAGCTGGCCGAAAGCCTCGGGATTGCCGGACTGGTGCTGATCGATTCCAGCATCTCCAGGCAAGTGCATGACGAGGTGCCCTATGAGGACCTCGAACCACAGACGCCCGGCCTTGTCATTCCGGCGCCGGCGCGCGACGAGCAATGCAGCGCCGATGAAACGCCCGACGATATCGCCTTTCAGCGGAAGTACCTGTCCATGGAATCGGGAAAGGCCTTCGGCGCCTTTTCCTTTCACTTCGGAGCCGAGGGGATTTCGATCGACGGCGGCAAGATCACCTGCCCCAGTCTCGTCATTTCAGCCGTCAATGATGAAGCCGGCGACCGGCGAGGGCAGGCGACGGCCCGGCACATCGGCGGCGAGTATCTCGGTCTCTGGGGCACGACGCATACGGGCTTGTTGGTCGGGCAACGATATCACGAGGCCGTCAGCCGCATCATGATCTGGCTCAGGCGCTTCGATGAAGAGCGAATTCAGCCCTCCAGGCCGAGGCTCGCCAGCAGCCGGCCGACATAGGCTTCCAGGCCGCCGACCATGTCGAAACGATCGGGATCGCGCAGCCAGAGCATCTGCAGGCCGTCCATCACGGCGATCAGTTCGGCGGCCATCGCCTTGCTGTCGATCCTCTTGTCGATCGCGCCATCGGCGATCGCCCGCTCGAAGGTCGCGGCGATATCCTTCTGCATCTCGGTGGCGCGATCCAGAAACCACGCCTTGGCAGGGTGGTCCTTCATCAGGCTTTCGGCATTCAGGATGGCGAAGGCCCGGATGACCTCGATCATTCCGGCGTTGCGGCGGAAGATTTCGACCATGCCTTTCAGCAGGCCGCGGACATCGGAGCGATAGTGCCCGATGAAATCGGCGCTATCGAGATCGCGCTTGGCAAGGATGGCGAGCAGCAGATCGACCTTGGTCGGGAAATGGTGCAGCAGGCCGGGCAGCGACAGGCCGACATCCCGGGCGATATCGCCGATCGCGGCATTCTGGTAGCCGTCTTCGGCAAAGCGCCGCATCGCCGCCGCCAAGATTTCCGCACGGCGCTCCTCTCCCTTGCGGGAACGGCGCGGTCGTTTTTCCTTCTGTTCTGCCATCGTTTCTCCTGTCGGCTTTTTTAGCGGCGATGCGCCGGTCCGCAATGCTCCGGCCGATATCTCCTCCGCTCTTTCTTACATCAGCTCCGTCAGCTTGACATCTTAAAAATACCGAGTAATCGGTAGGTTTAACAGGCGCGATGCGCGCGATCTTTGAACGGGAGGTTTGCATGATCGATTCCATTCTCGACAGGATGACGCTCGAAGAGCAGGTCTCCTTGCTGTCCGGCGCCGATTTCTGGACGACCGTGCCCGTCGAGCGTCTCGGCGTGCCGAAGATCAAGGTGACGGACGGGCCGAACGGTGCCCGCGGCGCGGGGTCGCTGGTCGCAGGCGTCAAGGCAACCTGCTTTCCCGTCGCCATCGTGCTCGGCGCCAGCTGGAATCCCGATCTCGTCAGGCAGATGGGGATTGCCCTTGCGCGCCAGGCCAAGAGCAAGGGTGCGGCCGTGCTGCTCGCGCCGACGGTGAATATCCACCGCTCCGGCCTCAACGGCCGCAATTTCGAATGTTATTCCGAAGATCCGGTGCTGACATCGGAACTCGCCGTCGCCTATATCGAGGGCGTGCAGGGCGAGGGGATCGCCGCGACGATCAAACACTTCGCCGGCAATGAATCCGAGATCGAGCGGCAGACCATGTCGTCCGACATCGACGAGCGGACGCTGCGCGAAATCTATCTCCCGCCCTTCGAGCAGGCGGTGCGCCGCGCCGGCGTCATGGCCGTCATGTCCTCCTATAACCGGCTCAACGGCACCTATACGAGCGAGCATCACTGGCTGCTGACCAAAGTGCTGCGCGAGGAATGGGGCTTCGACGGCATCGTCATGTCGGACTGGTTCGGTTCGCATTCGACGGCCGAAACGATCAATGCCGGCCTCGATCTCGAAATGCCGGGCCCGGCGCGCGACCGCGGCGAGAAGCTGGTTGCGGCCGTGCGCGAGGGCAAGGTGGAGGCTGCGACGGTGAAGGCTGCGGCGCGGCGCATGCTGCTGCTGCTCGAACGGGTCGGCGCATTCAAGAGCAAACCCGATCTCACCGAACGGGCGATCGACCTGCCGGAAGACCGGGCGCTGATCCGGCGTCTCGGCGCGGAAGGCGCGGTCCTCCTTAGGAATGACGGCATCCTGCCGCTTGCCAAGACCTCGCTCGACCGGATCGCCGTCATCGGGCCGAATGCGGCGAGCGCACGCGTCATGGGCGGCGGCAGCGCGCAGATCGCGGCGCATTATACGGTGAGCCCGCTCGAAGGCATTCGCGCCGCCCTTTCCAATGCCAACAGCATCAGCCACGCCGTCGGCTGCCGCCATAACCGGCTGATCGATGTGTTCAAGGGAAAGATCACCGTCGAATATTTCAAGGGGCGTGGCTGCAAGGGCAATCCCGTTCATGTCGAGACCGTCGACAAGGGCGAATTCTTCTGGTTCGAGCTGCCGTCGGGCGAACTCGATCCCGCCGATTTCTCGGCCCGGATGGTGATGCAGTATGCGCCGGAGGAGAGCGGCGAACATGTCTTCGGCATGACCAATGCCGGGCTGGCGCGGCTCTTCGTCGATGGTGAGCTCATGGTCGACGGCCATGAGGGCTGGACGCGCGGCGAGAATTATTTCGGCACCGCCAATGACGAGCAGCGCGGCACCGTGACGCTCGAAGCGGGCCGGCCTTGCGAAATCACCGTCGAATACGAGCCGTCCACGGCGAGCGAGGACGGCATCAACCTCATCGCCGTCCGTTTCGGCGTCGAAAAGCCGCTCGGCGAGGCCGATATCGAGGCTGCCGTCGAAACGGCCCGCAATGCCGATGTGGCGCTGCTCTTCGTCGGCCGCGACGGCGAGTGGGATACTGAAGGGCTTGACCTGCCCGACATGCGGCTGCCGGGCCGGCAGGAGGAACTGATCGAAAAGGTGGCGGCCGCCAACGCCAATACCGTCGTCGTGCTGCAAACCGGCGGTCCCATCGAGATGCCCTGGCTCGGCAAGGTCCGCGCCGTGCTGCAAATGTGGTATCCCGGCCAGGAACTCGGCAATGCCGTTGCCGACGTATTGTTCGGCGATGCCGAACCGGGCGGGCGCCTGCCGCAGACCTTCCCGAAGGCGCTTGACGATAATTCCGCCATCACGGGCGATCCCGCCGTCTATCCCGGCAAGGACGGGCATGTGCGCTACGGCGAAGGCGTCTTCGTCGGCTACCGCCATCACGATACGCGCGGGGTCGAGCCGCTCTTCCCCTTCGGCTTCGGCCTCGGCTATACGAGTTTCCGCTGGAGCGAGCCGCGGCTCTCGGCACGCGAAATGGGTCCCGAAGGCGTGACCGTCAGCGTCGACGTCACCAATACAGGCGACCGGCCCGGCTCGGAACTGGTACAGCTCTATGTCAGCTCGCCGAAGGCGAAGGTGGAGCGCCCGGACAAGGAACTGCGCGCCTTCGCCAAGCTCTCGCTGCAACCCGGCGAAACCGGCACCGCCACCCTGAAGATCACCCCGCGCGATCTTACCTTTTTCGACATAGAGATCGGTACCTTCCGAGCAGAAGCGGGGAGCTATCAGCTGATCGTGGCGGCCAATGCGGGAGATATCAGGTCCGTGGCCGAGCTGCCATCGGCGGCGGAGTATGTGCTGCCAACTTCCTATTAGGTGGTGGCTGAACCTGAGCTTCAGGCTAGGACCAATCGACATTCAGGATTCCCAAATCAGTTGATCACTGATTCATAGAGTACCCGTGTGACGCACGGAGGCCTTGATGGCGGTGAAGCGATACGAGTTGAACGAGTCGCAATGGTCGAGAATTGCGCCTTTGCTGCCTGGCAAGGCGGGCGATCCAGGCAGGACGGGAGCAGACAACCGGTTGTTTGTGAACGGCTGTTTGTGGGTGTTGCGCTCGGGGGCACATTGGCGGGACCTGCCGGAACGCTACGGCAAGTGGAAGACGGTCCATCGCCGGTTCAGTCGCTGGTGCCATGCCGGAGTCTGGGAGCGGGTTTTCGATGCGCTGACAGCTGAGCGGGACAATCAGTACCTGATGATCGACAGCACCATCGTGCGTGCCCATCAGCAGGCGGCCTCCGGAAAARGGGGGCCAAGGATCAGGCGCTGGGGCGTTCCAGAGGTGGATTGACCACCAAGATTCATATGCTGGCCGATGCGCTCGGCAGACCATTGCGTTTCATCGTCACCGCCGGTCAGGCCGGAGATATTACCCAAGCTCCGGCTCTTTTGGAGGGGCAGGTCGGCAAGGCCGTACTCGGCGATAAAGCCTATGACAGCAATGCCTTGCGGGAAACGATCGCCGGCATGGGAGCCGAGGCGGTGATCCCCTCAAACCGCTCGCGTAAAATCATCATACCGCACGATGAAACCATCTACATTCAGCGGAACCGCATCGAACGCTGCTTCAACCGAATGAAGCACTTCCGTCGTTTCGCCACACGTTATGACCGCAGAACCATTCACTTCAAAGGCTGCGTATATCTCGTCGCAGCGATGATCTGGCTCAGATGAATGTCGATTCGTCCTAGCACTACTTTGGCAGATTAACCGGCCATTTACGATGATGGGCCATCTTGGGCACTTTCACAGGAGTGCGCGAGATGGCGGAGCTGGATGTTGCACTGGCGGATTGGCTGAAGCCGTTCGTTGAGAAGCTGGGTCACAAGAAGCGGCGGCAGATGTGCCCGGTCTATGTTTCGGGCCTCATCGGACCTGGCGATCGCAAGAGTATCGAGCCGATGGCTGAACGCCTTGCGCCTGATCGCTATGACCGCCTGCATCATTTCATCTCGGATGGGATTTGGGATGCCGGTCCCCTTGAGGCGGAACTGGCGGTGCAGGCCGACAAGATTGTCGGGGCTTCGGATGCTTTTTTAGTGATCGACGACACAGGCCTGCCGAAGAAGGGCGACCATTCTGTTGGGGTCGCGCCGCAATATGCATCGATGCTCGGCAAGCGTGCCAATTGCCAGACGCTGGTGTCGTTGACGCTGGCCCGCGACGAGGTTCCCGTCCCAGTGGGCTTACGGCTGTTCCTGCCCGACAGTTGGACCAGTGATCAGGATCGGATGGCTAAGGCTGGTGTTCCCGAGGAGATGCGCCTTGCCCGCACTAAACCGGAGATCGCGCTCGACGAGATCGATCGGCTGATTGCCGCAGGCGTGCGGTTCGGCACCGTGCTCGCGGATGCCGGCTATGGTCTGTCGGCTGCGTTTCGCCAGGGGCTCAGTGCACGCAATCTCACCTGGGCTGTCGGCATTCCCAAGCATCAGAAGGTTTATCCTCATGATGTTGCATTGATCTTTCCTGTCGCCGGCCATGGAAGGCCGCGCAAGCATTCGATCCCCGACACCCTTTCGACCGCAGCCGAAACGATCCTGGAAGGAACCACCTGGAAGAAGGTCAGCTGGCGTCACGGCATGAAAGGTCGACTGACCGCACGCTTCGCTGCCCTGCGCATTCGGATTGCTGATGGCAACCCGCAACGCATCCTCGACAAGGGACAGCAGCACATGCCGGGCGAAGAGGCGTGGCTCGTTGGTGAATGGCGCTCGAACGACGAGCGCAAATATTATCTCTCCAATCTGCCGGCCGAGGCGATCTTGAAAGTGCTCGCGGCCGCCATCAAAGCGCGATGGGTCTGCGAGCAGGCCCATCAGCAGATGAAGGAAGAGCTCGGCCTCGATCATTTTGAAGGCCGATCATGGCAGGGCCTCCACCGACACGCACTGATGACGATGATCGCTTACGCCTTCTTGCAACATCAGCGCCTACACAAGGCAAAGCGGGAAAAAAAGGAAGAGGCATGGCCCGCCTAAGCCGACACTGCCGGCCATTCGACGCATGGTCATCGCCGCCCTGTCGCAGCACCAAGCCTCTCTACGATGTCCCCATTGCCGAATTAGGTTCCAGCCATCCCGGAAATCAAATCTGCCAAAGTAGTGCTAGGACGAATCGACATTCATCTGAGCCAGATCATCGCTGCGACGAGATATACGCAGCCTTTGAAGTGAATGGTTCTGCGGTCATAACGTGTGGCGAAACGACGGAAGTGCTTCATTCGGTTGAAGCAGCGTTCGATGCGGTTCCGCTGAATGTAGATGGTTTCATCGTGCGGTATGATGATT